>CAYFWA010000700.1:0-1913 GCA_964346625.1 uncultured Myxococcales bacterium | reverse complement strand
GGCGAGCGTAACGCGGATCCCGCCCGCGGCCCGCACGCGGCCGCTCCAGTAACCCGAGGCGTCCGTGGCGATCTCCTCCGCCTCCCCGCTCTTCGGCTCGAGGCGGAGCGCGACCTCCGCGACGCGGTAGCCGAGGGCGTCGACGGTCTGAAGGTCGAGCCACACGAGGGTGGGCGCCGGCTCCACCTCGACGCGCTCCCAGCGCCAGGCGAAGACGTCATAGACGTCGCACTGCTCGGGCGCGCAGCGCCTCGCGTCCGGATGGCAGCGGAGCCTCGGCCGGTCCTTCCCGAAGAAGAGGAGCTCGACGCGCCGGTCCGCTCGCCCCCGCGAGCCCGGCGCCCGACCCGCCGTCCCGGCGTGGTACTCGCCGCAGCCCACCGCCTCCGGCTTCCCGTCGAGGAAGCGGAGCCGCGCGCGGTGCTCCTCGAGGCCGGACGCATCGGTGTCGAGGAGCGCCGCAAGCTCGCGCTCGTAGAGGTCGAAGACGGCGCCCCAGGTCTCGGGGCCCACCAGGCCGTCCACGGCGATCGTGCGCTCGAACTCGGCGTTGTAGCGCGCCTGGAAGCGCTCGATCGCCCGCCGGGGCGCAGTCCGCTCCACGCCATCCACCGGGCCGGGGGCGCAGGGCCAGCCCCAGGCGCGGCTCGCCCAGTCGAGGATCCACTGCACGTCTTCCACCCGATGGCGCCGGTCCGCGATCTTCGCCCAGGCGTCTCGGTTGCCTCGAAGGGCGTGCAGCACGCCCTCTGCACGCAGGCGCGAGAGCTCGCGATTGTAGGCCTTTTTGCCCGAAGGGTCCGTGTGCCCCACAACGAGGAGGCGATCAAAGGGCTGTTCCTTCGCGTGCAGATAGGCGGCTCGGAGGACAGCAAGGCCTGTGATCGCGCCCGCTTTGCCCTCGAGCCCCCGCTCGCTTCCCTCGCGCGCAGGCAGCAGCACGGCGCTGTCGACGTGGAAATGCAGGTCCTCCATCTCGCCAAGGCGCGCCGCCGGGCGGTCGAGCTGGAAACGGTGACGCTGCTCGGTGGTGCGCTCCCAGCACCGTGTGTCCGAGTGCGGGTCGATCTCCGTCGCCATAGCGCTAGATCCCCGCCACCGAGCCCCCGACGAGGTTCGGGAAGATCACGCGGCAGCGCCTGCGGTGAATGCCCTCGACCCGGGCGAAGCCCTTCTCGTCGAGCCCGGCCCGAAGGCGATCTGCATCCTGGAGCCGTCGATCACCGCCATCGGCCCGGAGGGAGTGAAGCCGCCCGGGCCGATCACCACGTTGTTGCTCCCACACTTGAGCGTGATCCCGGTCATCGCTTCGAAGAGAAGGCCGATTCCCTTCACGTAGAAGTTCTGGCTCACCTCCTTGAGGTGATTCGCCTTGTAGACCTCGGTCACCACCCCCTGCACAGTGGGCGACTGGCTCCATCCGACCTGCTTCGCCTCTTTGACCTGTGTAGGCATCTCGACCGACCATTACCATTCTCACAATTGCCTCTATGAGGTGTTCTCGCGCGACAATCGCCTGCACTGGGACCTCAGTGACGCCAACCTGGGAGGTGCTGAACACCTACGGCTCCGCCTACAAGTTGATCTTCGTCGGCGACGCCTCTACGACCAACCCTACGAGATCATCTATCCCGGCGGCGACAACGAGCACTGGAACCCGGAGACGGGGGAGATCTGGCTTGGGCGCGCGCTCGCCGAATAGGCCTCCACCGCCTGGATCAACCCGCTGTCCGAGCGCCATTGGCGCTACCCCCAGACGATCGGCCAGGATCCACGAGATCACGGCGGGGCAGATGTATGCGTCGACCCTCGCCGGGACTTGACACCTCTAGGGGCCTTCTATTGGAGCGCGCGCCGAGAGATCAAGCCTTGGCGTTGCAGCCCGTCGTTCGTCATTCGGAGTCAAGCTCAGC
>CAYFWA010000699.1:2031-4141 GCA_964346625.1 uncultured Myxococcales bacterium | reverse complement strand
TCGTCTCTGTCTGTGGGCTGGGAAAAGACGCGCTGGCTTCAGTTACACGTCACCGTCAGATCGAAGGGCCCCGCCGCGCCGCTGTAGCCCTCCACGATGAGGTAGTACGTCGTGCCCGCCGTGGCGCTGAAGCTGAGCTGCTCGGTGCCGCCGCTCTGCTGGCTGGCGTCGAGGCACTGGCCCGCCGGATCGCAGTCGCCCCCGGTGTCCCCCACCAACATCAGCTCCAGATCCGGATCGCCGGAGCCCGTGCCCACCAGGTCCACCGTCACGCTGCCCCCCGCCGCCGGGGCGAAGGAGAAGTAGGCCTCCGGGCCGGTCTCGTCGTACTGGCCGCAGCCGTACTCGCTGGAGAGGACCTCGGGGCCCCCGGTGGTGTCTCCGCTCAGGGTGTCCCCGCAAGCGATGGAGGTGACGCCGGTGCACAGCGGGCAGGCCGGGTCTCCGGCGCAGTCGGCGTCTTCGCAGTCCACGTCGCCGTCGGAGTCGTCGTCGGTCTGGTTGTCGCACACCTCTACGGCGCCGCCGCAGGCGGGGTCGGTGGCGCAGTCGTCGTCGGCGCAGTCCACCAGGCAGTCCAGGTCGTCGTCCACGCCGTCATCGCAAACGGTCTCGCTGCCGGGCGCGAGCAGGCAGTTGAGATCCATCAGGCAGCTCATGATGTCGGCACAGTCGCAGCCGAACATGCCGTCGTCGTCCACGCCGTTGTCGCAGATCTCGCCCCCCGTGCCCTGACAGGCCGGATCGGAGCTGCAGTCCGAGTCGTCGCAGTCGATGAAGCCATCCTGGTCGTCGTCCTGGCCGTTGCCGCAGTCCTCGGCGCTGCCCCCGCAGATCGGGTCGGAGAAGCAGTCCCCGTCGTTGCAGTCCACGAACCCGTCGCCGTCGTCGTCGGTGCCGTTATCACAGTCCTCGGCCGCCGAGGTGCAGCCCGAGTCGTCGATGGTGCAGCTCGCCGTGCAGGCGAGGATGCCGCCGCCGTAGCCGAGGCTCACGCAGGTGGCGCCCCCCTGAAAAGTGTCGCCGTCGCAGGCCTCGCCAGCCTCGAGCACGTCGTTGCCGCACTGGGCGCCGGTGTCGCTGCAGCCGGAGGTGTCGAACTCGCAGCCCGCGGTGCAGGAAAGCGCGCCCCCGGTGTACTGTGGCCCCAGCACCGCGGCGCAGCTCTTGCCGTTGAGGTTGTAGCCGTCGCAGTCCTCGGTGCCCTCCACCACGCCGTTGCCGCACTGCTCGCTCATGCTGCAGCCGGAGGTGTCGAACTGACAGGTGGCCGTGCACGACAGCGCGCCGGAGCCCAGGTTGAGCGCCGCGCAGTCCCTGCCGGCAAGGTTCATGCCGTCGCAGTCCTCGTTGCCCTCGATGGCCCCGTTGCCGCACACCGAGGCGTTGGAGCAGCCGGACGTGTCATAGGTGCAGTCCGTGAAGCACTTGAGCGCGCCCACCCCCATGCCGAGGCTGGCGCAGTCCATGCCGCCGAGGTCGAACCCGTCGCACTGCTCCCCCTGCTCGAGCAGGCCGTTGTTGCACACGGCCCCATCCCCGCCGGGGTTGCCCTCGGCGCAGCCCCCGGCCGCGACTCCCAGGGCGGCCAGCACCACCACCCAAGCTCGTAAATCGGTTCCCACTCGCATCGGCTCTCCTCGCGCCCGCCCGGGCGCCTCTTCTTTCCTGCGACAAGTGCCGCTGGCTCGACGGGGGCCTGGGCTCGGCCCCCCCGGGATCCCCACCCGCGGCGCGCGGCCCCGGGCGTCGGGATTTCGCTTCACACCATGTTTCGCGCGGACAACGTAGAAAACTTTTTCGCCCAGCGTCAAGCGTCGTGAGGGCGCGGCGCGGGAAAAAGCCGCCTGTCGGCGCCATCGAACGCTCGAGCTGACAACCTCGGCCCACGCGAGGCGGGCGGGATCGAGCCACCGGCGCCCGAGCGTGCGGGGTCAACCGCGGAGACGCAAAGAGCTCTCCCCCCTCGACGACGAGGGCGACGGATCCCCGCAGGATCGGGGTGGGCTCCAAGCAATGGAAGGCAAGAGGGAACGTGCGGTGGGGGGGGCCGGAGGCCCGACGCGTCAGGCCACCCGGTCAGGGGCGCTGCCCCTTTTTCGGCACGGCG
>CAYFWA010000699.1:0-1931 GCA_964346625.1 uncultured Myxococcales bacterium | reverse complement strand
GCCGCAGTCGTTCGGGCAGTTGGTCTCGTTTTCACCCTGGGCCGAGTCGCAGGTGCCGTCGTTGTTGCACACGGTGCTGCAGGCCGGGTCGCTGTCGCAGTCGCTGTCGTTGCAGTCCACCTGGCCGTCGCCGTCGTCGTCGAGCTGGTTGTCGCAGATCTCGGTGCCCGCGCAGTCGTTGGGACAGTTGGTGCTGTCCTCGCCCGCGTCGCAGATGCCGTCGTTGTCGCAAGCGACCTGGCAGTTCTGGGCGTTGAGGCAGTCGGCATCCGCGCAGTCGGTCATGCCGTCGCCGTCATCGTCTATGCCGTTGTTGCAGATCTCCTGGTCGTCGTTGCCGCCGTCGTCGTCGCTGCAGCCGACCGCGAAGGTCAGGGCCGTGGCCGACATGAAAGCTACCAGAATTCCTAGGGTTCTCATCTAATCTTCTCCTCTTGGCTGCGCCCCTGCTCAGGACGGAGTTCTCAGGGGCCCCTCACTGGGCCCAAACGGGTTGGAAATCAAACTTTATTCGCAGGATTCCCATACCGCGACCCCGGCGGAACTGTCAAGACCCGTTGATCCGTTGGTCGAAAACGTGATATTTCCCCGTTTCTACGCCTTTGGACGGGCTCTGCCGAAGAATCGTCGCCGTGCGTCATCTGTGGCGCGCCAGGTCGGCGGGGACCGCGCCACGCGCCAAGTCGGCGGGGACCGCGCCACGCGCCGGGGCGGCAAGGACCGCGCCACGCGCCGAGGCGCTTGGACCAGACCGGTGAAGCGAGCTATGCTCGGGAAGCGGGCCGGCGACCTCCCCGGTGGTCGGTAGTGGGTGGTGGATGGTGGATCGACGGTCTCCGCGTGACGAGCTCGCGCCGAGCAAAGAGCACTCCAGCGCATGGCGAACCTCGGCTACATCCAGGTCACCCGGGAGTGCAACCAGCGCTGCCGGTTCTGCTCCAACCCCCCCAGCGGCCAGCAGGCCGACTTGACCCAGCTTTGCGCGCAGGCCGACGAGCTGATCGCCCGGGGCTGTGAGGGCATCATCCTCACCGGCGGCGAGCCGACGCTGTTCGACCGCCTGCCGGAGCTGGTGGCCCACGTGACCGCGCGCGGGGTGCCCGCGCGCATCATCACCAACGGCCAGCGTCTCGCCGAGGGTCCGCTGCTCGACCGCCTGCTCGCAGCGGGGCTGCCCCACGTGCACCTGTCGCTGTACTCGCATCGCGAGGCGGTGCAGGATCACCTGACGCGCAACCCGGGGGGCGCCGCGCGCATCCGCCGGGCCCTGGCGCGGCTGGGGCGCCGCCAGGCCGCCTCGGCCGACGGCGTCCCCGCCGTGGACCTGAACGTGGTGATCAATCACGAAAACGCCGACCACCTGCACCGCATCGCCGCCTTCGTGGCAGACCGGCTCCCCTTCGTCCGCCACGTGGTGTACAACAACCTCGATCCCAGCGCCGAGCGCGTGCAGGAGTTTCCCGAGACGGTGCCGACGCTGTGGGAGCTGGAGGTCAGCCTGCACCGGGCGCTGGGCTGCCTGGAGGCGGCCGGGCGCAGCTTCCGGGTGGAGCGGGTGCCGCTTTGCTACCTGCCGGGCTTCGAGCACGTGGCCACCGAGACGCGCAAGATCGTCAAGAACGAGCCCCGGCTGATCCACTTTCTGGACGACAAGGCCCTGGTCTGTCAAAAAAGCCGGGCCGCCTGGCAGCGCGGCAAGGCCGCGGCCTGCGCCGCCTGCCGGCTCGATCCCCTCTGCGCCGGCCTCGACTCGCTGGACGTGCACTACGACTCGGCCGCCCTCGCCCCGGTGTTCGTGGACCCCGCCCCCATTGCCCATCGCATCCTGGGAACGCGTTGAGCCCCAAAATAACCGCGCGGTTTCGGGTCGTCACGGGGTTTCGGGTCGTCACGGGGTTTCGGGTCGTCACGGGGTTTCGGGTCGTCACGGG
>CAYFWA010000698.1:0-4142 GCA_964346625.1 uncultured Myxococcales bacterium | reverse complement strand
GGCCACCGCCGCGGCGCGGGGGGAGCGCCCGCCGATCCCCGCGCCGCGGCGGTGGCCTGGGAGGCCGCCGACGTGCTGTACTTCACCGCGGTGGCCCTGGCGCGGGCGGGGGTGCGCCTGGCCGACGTGGAGCGGGTGCTCGACGCCCGCGCCCGCAAGGTCACCCGGCGGCCCGGCGACGCCAAGCCGCCGGCCGGGGTCGCGGCGCCCGGGTCCCCGCCAGGACAGGGCAACGGAGCCGGATCATGAGCGACCCCGTGAGCTGGCCCCGCCTAGAGCCGGAGCAGGTGCCGCGGCTGCGGCGTGATCCCGTGGACGAGGACACCCTCTCAGCGGCCGCCGCCATCGTGCGGGACGTGCGCCAGCGCGGCGAGGCGGCCCTGCGCGAGCACGCCGAGCGCCTCGGCGATCTGCCCCCCGGCGCGCCCCTGGTGCGCGAGCGGGCCGAGCTGGAGGCCGCCCGCGACGGCCTGCCCGCCGCGCACCGCGCGGTGCTCGAGCGCACCGCGGAGCGGATCCGCGCCTTCGCCGCGGCTCAGCGCGCCGCCCTGCAGGACGTGGACCAGCCGGTGCCCGGCGGCCGCGCCGGCCACCGCGTGGCCCCGGTGCAGGCGGCGGGCTGCTATGCGCCGGGGGGCCGCTTCCCGCTGCCCTCGTCGGTGTTGATGACCGCGGTGACGGCCCGCGTGGCCGGGGTGGACAGGGTCTGGGCGGCCTCGCCGCGGCCCGCGCCGGTGACCCTCGCCGCCGCCGCCGTGGCCGGCGCCGACGCCCTGCTGGCCGTAGGGGGGGCCCAGGCCATCGCGGCGCTGGCCTTCGGGGCCGGCCCGGTGCCGCCCTGCGACGCCGTGGTGGGGCCGGGCAACCGGTGGGTCACCGCGGCCAAGCAGCTCGTGGCCGGGCACGTGGCCATCGATCTGCTGGCCGGGCCCTCGGAGCTGGTGGTGCTCGCTGACGCCAGCGCCGACCCGGACACCGTGGCCGCCGACCTGCTGGCCCAGGCCGAGCACGACCCCGAGGCCCAGCCCATCCTGGTGTCCCTCGACGCGGCGCTGGTGGAGCGGGTGACCGAGGCCCTGGGCCGGCGCCTTTCGGAGCTTCCCACGCGGGACACCGCCGAGCCGGCCCTCGCCCGGGGCTTTTCCGTGGTGGCGCCGGCGCTGGAAACCGCCGTGGAGCTGTGCGATCGCATCGCCCCGGAGCACCTCGAGGTGATCCTGGCCCCGCCCGCCCTGGCGCAGGCCACGGCGCGGCTGCGCCACTACGGCGGGCTGTTCGTGGGCGGGCAGGCCGCCGAGGTGCTCGGGGATTACGGGGCCGGGCCCAATCACACGCTGCCCACCGGCGGCACCGCCCGCAGCAGCGCCGGGCTGAGCGTGCTCACCTTCCTGCGGGCGCGCACGTGGCTCGAGCTCGACGACCCGGCCGCGGCCCAGCCGCTGGTGCGCGACGCCATCGCCCTGGCGCGCCTCGAGGGGCTCGAGGGCCACGCCCGCTCGGCCGAGCGGCGGCTGGTTCCGGATCCGGGCGCCGGTGGACCGGCGCCCGGCTCGGCCGCGGCGGCCCACGAGAAAGGAGGCGTCCCATGACCACGCTCGCCGAGGCGGCGTTTTCGTCCGAGGAGCACCAGATCTTCCGTAGGCAGATCCGGCGCTGGGTGCGCGAGCACCTCGCCCCCCACGTGGAGACGTGGGAGGCGCAAAAGACCTTCCCCCGCGAGATTTACCGGCAGGCCGCCGAGGCGGGCTGGCTCGGCGTGGGCTTCCCCGAGGAGCACGGCGGCGCCGGCGGGGATCTGCTCCACGCGCTGATCATGACCGAGGAGCTCACCCGCAGCGGCTCGCCCGGGCTGGCGGCGAGCCTGGGCTCGCTGGCCATCGCCGTGCCCCCCATCCTGGCGGCGGGCACCGGGGAGCAGAAGGCGCGCTGGCTGCCGAAGATCCTGGGGGGCGAGTGGATCGCGGCCCTGGCCATCACCGAGCCGGACACGGGCTCGGACGTGGCGAGCATCCGCACCCGGGCGGTGCTCGACGGCGACGAGTACGTGATCAACGGGGCCAAGATCTTCATCACGAGCGGGATGCGGGCCGACTTCGTCACGGCCCTGGTGCGCACCGGCGAGGCGGGCATGGGGGGGCTGTCGTTCATCGGCATCGAGACGGACCGGCCCGGCTTCCGCCGCGGCCGCGATCTGCAGAAGATGGGCTGGCAGGCCTCGGACACCGCGGAGCTCTTTTTCGAGGACCTGCGCGTGCCGGCCGACAACCTCATCGGCCCTGCCGACGGCGGCTTCCTGGTGGCCATGCAGAACTTCGCCGGGGAGCGGCTGATGCTCGCCGCCCAGTGCGTGGCCATCGCCGAGATGGCCTTCGAGGCGGCGCAGGGCTACAGCCAGCAGCGCCAGGTGTTCGGCCGGCCGGTGGGCGCCTTCCAGGTCAACCGCCACAAGCTCGCCGAGATGGCCACCCGGCTGGACGTCTGCCGCACCTACGTCTATGCCTTGGCCAGCCGCATCGAGGCCGGCGAGGTGCGCATCGCCGAGGTGGCCATGGCCAAGAACGCCTGCACCGACATGGCCTCCGCCGTGGTGGACCAGGCGGTGCAGCTCCACGGCGGCTACGGCTACATGCGCGAGTACCTGGTGGAACGCCTCTACCGCGACGCCCGCCTGTATCCCATCGGCGGCGGCACCCGGGAGGTCATGAACGAGGTCATCTCCCGCCAACTCTCCTGGTGACCCTCGCACCACGGCCGCCACGGTGCCGGTGCGCCCATCGCCTCGACGGTGGCGGTGAGCCCGCCGGGTTGGCATCTCTCATTCCGGTGGTAGATTGGAGGATGGGGCTCGCGCTGGGGCAGGAGGCGTGCCATGGGATTTTTCGATTGGTTGTTCCGGCCGCGGCGGAGATGTTTTCGATCCTGGGGGTTCCGATCACTCTGGTCGGAGCGGATGCCGGATGGGACTGGGGAGGGGGACAGTCCGGGTAGCACTTGAACGAAAAAACCCAAGGGCGAAAACCCGAGGACGAAAACCCGAGGACGAAAACCCGAGGCGAGGGAATATGCAGGAGAGGTCTTCGAGCCTCAGGGGTTGCCGGCGTGCTGATGTTTTCACCACGCTGTCCCTAGGCATGATCGTGCCCGCGGCGCGGGCGATCTGCCTGCCCGTGGAGGAGCTCCAGGCCATCCAGACCCAGGTGCGCGAATGCCACGGGTGCGCGGATGCCAGTTGGCCGCCAGGCCGCCAGGCCGCCAGGCCGCCAGGCCGCTTGGTGGCAGCGAGTGACTACGATAGGATGCGATTTCGTGACTGAGGAATACGAAGAGCCCAAAGAGCCCGGAGAGCCCGGAGAGCCCGGAGAGCCCGGAGAGCCCGGAGAGCCCGGAGAGCCCGGAGAGCCTGAAGAGCCCGAAGAGCTCAGCGGGCCGGAAGGACCGGAGAAACGTCTCGGGGACTTTTACCAGAGGCTACGTCAGCGGGTGCGTGACGCCCTGCGCCGTCCCTCCGCGGGGGTCATGGGGCAAGAGGCCTCCGCGCAGGCAGAGCCTGGGGCAGGGGCCGAGACCACGCAAACCGTCAAGTCACGCCTGGTATGGGACTCTGGCCAAAGCCGCGGTCAACGCGGTCTTCACCCCCAGGTTGGCGCCGACACCGACACCGACACCGACACCGACACCGACACCGACACCAGAGCCGAGCCCGCGGTGCCACTGTCGCTGCGCGCGCGCCTGGTGGAACACGTGGCGCTGCTGCCCGACCTGTTCCACCTGGCCGCGCGCCTGCTGCTCGACCGCTCAGTGCCCCTGCGCCGCAAGGCCCCCCTGGCCGCGGCCGTGGCCTACCTCGTCTCCCCGCTGGATCTAGTGACCGACGCCATCCCCGTGCTGGGCTGGCTCGACGATTTGGCGGTGATCGCCTGGGCCCTCGAGCGCGTGCTGCGCAGCGACGACCCCGCCGTGCAGGCCGCCGTGGCTCGCCACTGGGCCGGCGAGGCCGACGCCCTGCGAACCGTCGAGCAGGCCCTGGACGTGGTGACCCTGATCACCGGCGCCCTGAAATCGAGGGGACGGAGTTCCGAAATTCCGTTTCGCAGCGCGCCAGGCCCCGGGCCAGTGTCAACGCGGCGGTTGTGAGCCTGAGG
>CAYFWA010000697.1:0-4143 GCA_964346625.1 uncultured Myxococcales bacterium | reverse complement strand
CGGAGCGGTTTTCAGATACGCTGGCGGCGCACGACTCCGCGTCTGCGTCCGCGTCTGCGTCTGCGTCCGCGGCCCTGGCACCCGCGGCCAGACCGCCCTGGTGGTGGCTCGCGCTGGCGGGTCTGCTGAGCGGGGGGCTGCTCTTCGTGTCCGACCATCCGGTCCACGCCTGGCCCCTGCAGGCGGTGGCCCTGGTGCCGTGGCTGTATGCCTTGCGTCGGTTCCGTCCGGGCTGGGGGCGTGCCCTGCTCGCGGGCTTCGCGTTGGGATTCAGCTATACCTTCGCCCTGTCGCTGGTGCTGGAGTTCCCGCTGCTGCTGGGGACGGCCCTGGCGCTCTATCTCACGCTGCTTTGGATGATCCTGTCGGTGGGCGCGGCCTGGCTGCTGCGCGGCCCCCCGGTGGTCAGCGCCTTCGCGGTGGCGGCCCTGGCGGTGCTGGTGGAATGGGTCAACTCGACGCTCATCCCCGTCTGGGGCACGGCGCAGACCTTTACCCGGGTCTGGAGCGCCTGGCCGCCGGCCATTCAGCTCGTCTCCGTCACCGGCGTCACGGGGTTCGTCTTCGTGGTGGTGGCGACGCAGGCGCTGCTGGCGGTGCTGCTGGCCCGTCCTCCACGCCGACGAGCAGTCCTCATCGCGCTGCTGTCTCTGGTGGGACTCGTGGTGGCGGTGAACGCGTTGCTGTGGCCCCGCGAGGCGCGTGGGCGGATGCGGGTGGCCGCGGTGGGGTGGTGTCACGCCCAGCAACCCTCGGGCAAGCACACGCCCTGGCGGGTGGTCTACTCCGCGGTGTACCGCCCCCTGCTGCGCGAGGCGGTGGCTGCGGGGGCGCAACTCGTGGTCGCTCCGGAGACCGCCTTCCGGATTCCCGCCATCGATCGTGAGGTGTTTTTGGCCCGGGTGCGGCGGGAGGCCCGTAGCCACGGCGTCTGGCTGGCCGTGGGCTGGTTCGATCATCGGGACCGCAAGAACCGGCTGCTGTTCCTCGATCCCCGGGGCCGCACCCGCGGGCAGTACGTCAAGACCCACCTCATCATGACCCTCGAGAAGTACAACGCCGGGGACGGCACGCGGGTGTGGGTGCCGCTGGGCTCCGTCCGCCTCGGGGGCATGATCTGCCAGGACGACAACTTCACCGACCTGTCGCGGGGGTACGGCCGCGACGCGGTTTCGGTGTTGGCGGTGCCCACCAACGACTGGGAGCAGGTCGCTCCCTACCACCTCGAAAACAGCAGGTTCCGGGCGGTGGAGAGCCGCTACGCCGTGGTGCGGGCGGCCACCAACGGCACCAGCGCGATCTTGTCGGCGCGGGGAGAGACCCTGGCGAGCGCCGACCATTTCGCCACGGGGCCGCGGGCCGTGGTGGCCGACCTCCCGCTGTATCCTCCCGGCTCGTTCTATGCGCGCTGGGGCGAGTGGGTGGTGTGGCTCTGCGGGTTGCTGCTGCTGCTGCTGCTCGTGGCACGTGTTACACTGCGGCACCGTCATGACGAAGGAACGATCTGAGATCCCCGATGGCCACCGCGCCTACCTGTCCCAGGCCTCGAGACGGGTGCGGCTCGTCTACGGGGTGGCCTGGTTGGGCCTTGCCTTGGAGGTGGGCCTGGGCGTCTACATCTGGTCCAAGCTCCGGGCCTTTGGGTCGGGCGCCATCGCCTCGGCCCCGCTGTGGTGGACGGTGCTGGGCTTGCTGGCGGTGGCCCAGGCGGGGGCCGCGTTCTGGGCCCGCCGCGCCCTGGGGCGGGCCGCGCCTCTGTACCGACGCCTCGCGGAAGCCTGGCGCTCGGAGGGCCGCTCGGGGAAGCCGCCCCTGGAGATCCTCACGGCCGCTGCTCTGCGCGCGGGCGTGGTGGCGGACGTCATCGCCTGGGTCCTGCTCCAGTTCATCACCATCTATGGGCTGGTGGCGCTGGTGATCCTGGGCTCGGTGGTGCCTCTGGTGGTCTTTCCCGCCTTCTCGGCGCTGCTGCTGCTGCTGGCGGCGCCCCGCCAAGAGCGCCTCGATGGGCTCGCGGCCGCTCTGCACGGCGCGGCCGCGGATTGACCGTGAAGAGCGAGTGGATGGGCTGCGGGTAACCGTTCAGGGGTCGAGTAGGACCGATAGCGCGCGATACGGCGATTGGGCCGCTTTCCCTGCAGCGGCGCGAAGCGCGTTGATTGCCTGTTGTTGCATTTGCAACTATTGGGGTGAGCCCCGAAAAACCGCGCTTTTTCGGGGCGAGGGGGGATGGGACATCCCTGGCCCCTGAACGTGTACGGCTGCGGATTGACAAGGGACGACGGGCACTCCATAGAGACGAGACAGGATCGGAATGCGGGCAGGATGATGCGCGACTCCCACCCTCCACACCGCGACGAGGCCGCGTCGCAAGCCGACGCCGAGCCGGGCTCGGCGACACCAGCGCCGAGCGCTCCGCCGGGGCGGCGCCGCTCCCCGCGCCGACGCCCTGCTCGCCGACAGCGCCGACCCGACTGGCTGCGCGTGCCGATCCCCGGCGGCCGCGAGTATGGGGAGGTGAAGCGGCTGCTGCGCCGGCTGGGGTTGCACACCGTGTGCGTGGAGGCAAGCTGTCCGAACCTCGGCCAGTGCTGGGGACGCCGCGCCCTCACGCTGATGATCCTGGGGGACCGCTGCACGCGGTCCTGCACCTTTTGTAACGTCTCGCGCCGCCCCAGCGCGCCGCCGGACCCGGCGGAGCCCGAGCGGGTGGCCGAGGCGCTGGCCAGCCTCGAGCTGCGCCACGCGGTGCTCACCTCGGTGACCCGCGATGATCTCCCCGACGGCGGCGCTTCGCACTGGGCGGCCACGATCCGGGCCGTGCGGGCGCGCTGCCCGGCGCTCACCGTGGAAGCGCTGGTGCCCGATTTTCAAGGGGATCTGGGAGCGGTGGACACGGTGCTGGCGGCGGGTCCCGACGTGTTCGCCCACAACCTCGAGACCGTGGCCCGCCTCACTCCGCAGGTGCGCTCCCACGCCTCCTACGAGCGGTCCCTGGGCGTGTTGTCCCACGCCGCCACTTGCGGAGCGGTGACCAAATCCGGGCTCATGGTGGGATTGGGGGAGACCGCAGACGAGCTTCGACAGGCCCTGCGTGATCTGCGCGAGGCGCAGGTGATGCTGGTCACGGTGGGACAGTATCTCCAGCCCTCTCGCGAGCATCTGCCCGTGGCTCGCTACGTCCCACCGGAGGAGCTCGACGCCCTGGCACGGTGGGGCCGGGAGCTGGGGTTCGTCCACGTCACGGCGGGTCCCCTGGTGAGGAGCTCCTTCGAGGCAGAGGTCGGCGCCGCCGCGGCGGGCGTCGGCGGGGAGCGGAAGACGAATCAGTAGGGGGGGCGCGAAACTCGAGTCAGAGTCCCGCCGCCAGGCGCTCCCGGCGCTCCGCCACCGCGGAGTGCAGGTTCCGCAGCAGGCGCTGGTTGTCACAGGGCTTGCGCTTGAGCCGACGGATCCCCAGGCTCCGGGCGGACTCGAGGGCGACGTCGTCCGCCGTCACGAACACGATCATCGCGGCGGGGTCCGTGGCCAGCAGCTCCCGGGCCACCGTGAGGCCCGTGCAGCCGGGGAGGCGATGGTCCAGGATGACCACGTCCGGACGGTCCCGGGCCTGCTTGAACCGCGCGATGGCGGCCTCGCCGTTGGTATCGGCGGCCCAGACCGAGAACCCTTCGGCCTGCAGCAGGAACTCGTAGTACTCGAGCACATCGCGGTCGTCCTCTACGACGAATATCGAGCCGGTCATGCGTCCGTCTCCGGGGCGCACGCCCGCGCCGTCTCCACAATGGCGCGGACGCCCCGTTCGGGAGCGTCGGCCACGCGGTTCTCGTAGCGGAGCCGCCCCCCGCAGCGATGCAGCACCGCGAGCACCAGCCGAAGCCCCACGCCGGCCCCCGGGCGGTCGAAGCCGCCCGAGTCGGTGAGCACCTGGTCGCACAGCTCCTGGGGGAGCCCCGGTCCATCGTCCTCTACGAAGATCCGCCAGCCGGGTGGCTCCGCGGGCGGCGCGCTCCGGCGCTCCGCGGGTGACTCGCCACAGGGCTCCGCGGGCGGCGCGCTCCGGCGCTCCGCGGGTGACTCGCCACAGGGCTCCGCGGGTGACTCGCCACAGGGCTCCGCGCGGATCCAGACCCGGGGCTCCGG
>CAYFWA010000696.1:2642-4162 GCA_964346625.1 uncultured Myxococcales bacterium | reverse complement strand
GGCCCCCCGGGTCCCGGCGGGCCGCGCCCCGCCCCCCCCCCCCCCCCCGCCCCGGCGCCCCCCCGCGGGGCCCCCCGCCAACAACCGCCCCGTCCCCGCCCGTCACGCTCCCCGTCACGCTCCCCGTCACGCCCTCCGTCACGCCCTCCGTCACGCTCCCCGTCACACCCTCGGCCGCGAGCCGCGCCAGCACCGCGTCGGCGAGCCGGCGCACCAACGCGACGAGCTCGGGGCTCGGGAGACCCGCGGAGCCATGGAGGCCTTGGAGCCCTTGGAGGCCGTAGGGGCTTTGGGGATCGTGCTCGCTCACGCGGTCTCTCATTCCTTCGTTTCTGCGACGCCGCCCGTTTTCGTCGGCGACGTCACCGGTTGGATATCGCTGACGTCATCGCTGACGTCACCGGATCCGGAAGCGCTCCAGGGCGGTGTCGCAGTAGGGCCGAAGCTGGCCCTGGGTGACGTCGGACCGCTGCACGCAGGCGGTCTCGGCGCAAAGCGCGCACACGTCCGCCACCACCTCCACCCGATCACCGTTGCGCACGGCCGCGGCGTTGCCCTCGTCCACGTCGAGGTGCAGCTCGGTGCGAAACTTGTCGCTCACCCGCACCACCACCTCGTCGAAGATCAGCCCCCGGCGCCCCACCACCCGCACCGCCACCTTCTGCTTGTCCGAAAGACCCGCCTCGGCCGCGTGGCCCGGCTCCAGGTGGAGGTGGCGGGCGGCCACGATGAAGCCCTCCTCCAACCGCACCGCGCCCCGCGGGCCGATGAGGTGCCCGCCCGGCGTGCCCGACACGTCGCCCGAGACCCGCACCGGCGCCTGGATGCCGAGCACGTAGCCGTCGGTGATGGACAGCTCCACCTGGCTCGCGGGCCGCTCGGGCCCCAGCACCCGGACCCCCGGGATGGAGCCCCGGGGCCCCACCAGCTCCACGGTCTCCTGGCAGGCGAACTGCCCGGGCTGCGACAGCGCCTTCTGCTCGCAGAGCGGATGCCCGGCCCCGAACAGGGCCTCCACATGCTCACGCGACAGGTGCACGTGCCGATTCGAGAGCGCCACGGGGATGTTCAGTGATCTACGTGTGTTCACCGGATCTGGCCTGTTCGGCTCGTTTCCAAGATGCTCCGCGTCGCTCCTCGCCCGCCCCGACACCCGCCACCGGGGCTGCACCGTCACCTACATCACCGTCACCTACATCACCGGCTGTAGCTCACCGGCTGTAGCTCACCGGCTGTAGCTCACCGGCTGTAGCTCGGAGCCGACCCTGAAGTCTCAAGCTGACCCATTACACGGATCGGAACTACGCGAGTCAACCTCGATTTTCATCCCGAGTCCAACTCGACGGCCCCTCGCGCGGCGCTGGGCGCCGCGCCCGCCGCCACGCCCAGCGCCACGCCCAGCGCCACTTCCAGCACGTCGGCGCGTGCCGGCCGCGCCCCATCCGGAACCCGCCGATTGTCCAGCAAAAATAACGAATTGTCTTTCAGACGTGCCACCACGGCTCGGCGCCGCTGCTCGC
>CAYFWA010000696.1:0-2542 GCA_964346625.1 uncultured Myxococcales bacterium | reverse complement strand
CACCACGGCTCGGCGCCGCGGCTCGCCACCACGGCTCGGCGCCGCGGCTCGCCACCACGGCTCGGCGCCGCGGCTCGCCACGGCTCGGCGCCGCGGTGAGTCGCCACCGCTACCTGCTACCGACGTCCTCTGCGGCGGATCCAGCCGAGCAGGGCGAGCAGCAGCGCCAGCGCCGGCACACCGGCCGCCCCCTCGGCACCCGCCGCCGCGCCCCCGGCACTGGCGCGGCAACTGCAGCCCCCGGCCTTGGGATCCGGATCCAGCCCCCCATCCACGCCCGGGCCCGCGTCCACCTCGGTGGCGTCCCCCGCGTCCACCCCGGGCCCCGCGTCGGCAGACGGCCCGGCGTCCACGCCCCCGTCCGGGCCGGGATCCAGCCGCGTCAGGCGCACCGCGTCGAACACGATCTGGGTGTCGGTGGAAAGCGCCTCGCCGGTGTAGTCCTCCAGGCGCACCCACTGATCTCCGCCCCCGGCGAAGTCGAACTCCCCCACCAGGGCCCAGCCATCGGTGGCGGTCTGGTCCACCACCACCGTGTCCTCCACCCCGCCGAAGCGGAGCTGGTAGCGGGCCTGCTGCGACTGGGCATAGGCCAGATCGGTGTAGGCCTCCACCCGGTAGGCCCCCGCCTCGTCGAAGGTCAGGTGCCAGATGCCGTGGTTGTCCATCTCCTGGGCGCTGCCCACCGTGTGGGTCCACATCAGCGAGCTGTCGTAGCCGGCGTCGGTGACGTAGCGCCACCACCGGGGGTCGCCTCCGGCCTCGAAGCACAGGTCCTGCTCGTCCACGATGCGGCCCAGGGGCGGCACGTTCTCGCAGATGGGGCAGTCCTGCGGGCAGCTCTGGTGATCCTCGTCGCCGTTGCAGTAGCCGTCCCCGCACAGCGGATCGCCGTAGGTCAGCGCCTCCAGGTCGGCCAGCGTGCCGTTGAAGAAGTTCAGGTCCACGTTGTTGTTGATGCCCGCCACCGACCCGGAGCTCGAGTACTGCCAGAAGGCCCAGTCCGACCACCCGTCGGGCACCCAGAAGGGACCGGTGGTGTTGCCCGTGTAGTGCGCCACCCACAGCGGATAGGCGGAAAACTGCGCCGTGTCCCCGGTGTGCTGCTGCCACAAGGACGCGCTGGTGTAGATGATGGGGATCACCCCGAGCTGGTTCTCGATGCGGGTCACCCACTGGTCGATGGCCGCGATCACCTGCGCGTTCGAAAGCCCCCCACCGTCCTCCACGTCACACGCCGGCGGCAGGTCTCCCGGGGTCATGGCCCCGCCCAGCTTGGAGATTACGTAGTCGGCCTGCGCCACCGGATCCTGGGCCGGCCGGAAGAACTGGTAGGGACCCACGATGATCCCCGCCGCCTTGGCCGCGGCCCAGTTGGCGTCGAAGTCCGTGTCCTCCACGCCCCCGGCGTTGGGATCCCCGTCCGAGACCCGGATGAAGGCGAACACGATGCCGTCCCCGGCCACCGACGACCAGCTCGTGATGGTCTGCCAGTAGGACACGTCGATGCCGTCGAGCGTGTTCGGACCCGGCGTGGCCGACCAGTAGGCGCGCTCGATCTGCTCCACCCCCTGCACCCCCGCGTTGCCCATGGCCTGGTCCCGGCCACTGCCCAGGCACCCACTGAGCAGCAGCCCACCCAGCAGCAACCCACCCAGCAGCAGCCCACCGAGCAGCCGCCCACCGAGCAGCCGCCCTCCCGGCAGCCGCCCACCAAGCAGCCGCCCTCCCAGCAGTTGCCCACCAAGCAGCCGCCCACCAAGCAGCCGCCCTCCCGGCATGACGGCCCCCCTCCACCACCGCAGCCGCCACTGCCACCGCCGCGATGTCCTACGCGAGCCGCTGGTCGGCCATCCTCTGCCCACTGCGCGGCATGTGCTCATTTCGCCTCTCCCTCCGTCGTGCGGATGCCCTGTTGTCGTGCGTCCGTGCCTTCGTGCGTTCGTCTTTTCGCGATGGCCCACATTATCGCCCGCCGCCGCGCAGTCTGTCAACGACACGCCAGGAGCTGACTACCGGTCAGCCAGCACATTGCATTACTCAAACCGCCAGTGATCCCTGTGGTACGTCCGACTCCGAAGGTGGAAGAGCACGCGTCGGTTCGACGATCCCTGCGGTCGTCCACGAAGCGGGCGCGGGCGCCCCAGAACATCATGGCCTGGGTGCGGACCTCCTGGCGATCCCAGTCGATGGTGTAGGTGGCCAGGTTGGGGGGCTGGCGGGTCCAGCGGGAGCAGTAGTCCTTGGTCTGCCCCATGACGAACAGGCAGGAGCACATGTCCTTGGCGCGGTAGCGGGTGAGCAGCTTGAGGACGTTGTCCTCGTAGGTGGCGTCGCAGCCGCCCGCGGTGCCGGCGGCGCCGGCGGCGCAGGCCAGGAGCAGAATCGCCAGCATCTGCCGGCGTAGCAGTAGCAGCCCCGGGCGCGGCAGCCCCGGGCGCAGCAGGTGGGGGCGGGGGCGCGGGCGCAGGCGGCGTGGGCGCAGGCGGCGCGGGGCGCAGGCGGCGCGGGGCCGGGCGGCGCGAGCACAGGCATCGCAAGC
>CAYFWA010000695.1:179-4162 GCA_964346625.1 uncultured Myxococcales bacterium | reverse complement strand
GCTCCATTCGCTCCCACCGTCGCCACCGAGCCCATGGCTCCCACCGCTCCCACCGCTCCCACCGTCGCCACCGAGCCCATGGCTCCCAGCGAGTCGCCCCATCCATCTCAACCATTCAGAACACCGGGCACTCGCTGTCGGGCGAGTAGAGGGTGGCCGGGTCGCGCCCGAGCGGGACGTCCGACATCGCGGAGGCGTCGGCAGAGTTGAAGATCTCCGCGGACGCTTCAGTATAGAGCGTCCCGTCGTCTTGGCGCAATCCCCCGGTCACCAGCACCAGGTTGCTTTCGAGCAGCACCATGCGGTGGCCGAAGCGGGGGACCACCAGGCCCTCGTCGGGCAGCGGCTCCAGGGTTCCTGGCTGCGTGGGCAGCACCGCCGGGGTGTACAGGAAGGCCTGGCCCAGCGAGCACGTCCAGGTCACGCAGCTCCCGCTGCTTTGTCGCCGGGGCGTCCCTCCCGTGATCAGCACGCGGCCGTCGGCGAGGCGCACCGCGGCGTGGTATCCCACGGGCACGAATCCGTCCGCAGGTTGTCCGTGCATCGCGAAGGTCTCGTCCTCCAGCACCACGCGGTGGATGGGAGAGGCGTCGGCTGGATCGAGGGCGATGTTCGCCTCGATGGCGAAGCCGCCCGCGATCAGCACGTCGCCGCCGTCGAGAACCGTGGCGGTGTGAAACACCGTGGGTACGGGAGAGGCGGCCGTGGAGCTCGCCGCGTCGTAGGTCAGCGCGGTGGCCGAGGGGGGCGCCGGGGAGATGGTGATGAGCTCGGCGAGGGTACCGAGGCCGTCGGTCTGATCCAGGTTGCCGCCCCAGGCCAGGGCCGTGGCCGGGGTGATGGTGCTGAGGCTCAGCCCCACCCGAGGCGTGAGGAGGGTCCCCGGCGCCGGGTGGTGCTCGCCGCTGTCGGGGAAGCCGAGATCGATGCCGTCGTACTTCATGAAGGAGCCCACGGGAACCGAAGAGGTCGCCGTGGCCCCGCCGGCCACCACCGGCCCCTGTTGGCCATAGGTCGCGCCGCCCTGGAAATAGGCCGCGGGCCAGTCCGCGAGCCCCTCTTCACTGCGGGTGATGGTGGGCGGGCGGGAGGTGAGATCCACGGTGAGCAGCCGGGCTGCCGCCGGGGCGGCGCCCGCCACGGGCGACACGCGGAAGGGGTGCTCGGGCCCCTGTCGGATCTTAACCACGCCATCTCCCTCGGGCACCGTACCCTGGCCGATTCCGCCCAGGAGCAACACCCGGGCCTCCTCGGCGTTGGCGCCCTGCAGGAGGTGGGCGCGGTGGAAGGCGCGCTTCACGCCAGCGGCGCCCTGCACCTCCACGGTGGTGAAGCGTCCAGTGGCGGCGTCGTAGAACTCCACCGAGTCGGTGAGCAGCATGCCTCGGCCATCGGTGACGACGTTGTCCCCACCGCTGCTGGCCACCAGGCCTCCCACCACCAGGGCGTGCCCCCCGGGCAGGGCGGTGGCGCTGTGGAACGCGCGGGCCTGGTTCATGGTGCCGAGGGCACACCCCAGCCGCCCCGCCATGGGGAGGAACACCCGGGGCGCCTCCTTCGGGTCGTCGAAGGGGACGTTGGCCAGCGAGCCCGACGCGATGAGGCGCGTGGCGTCCGCGCCCTCCTGCGTGGAGCCGAAGGCCTCCACCTGGATGTGCAGCAGCGCGTCCCGCGGCGCGTCGATGTAGAAGGTCTGGCCGCCCTCGTCGGCCGCCACGAGGCGATCGCAGATGAAGCTCTCCACGCTGGGTTCTCCGGCGCGGGCGTCGAAGAAGGTGATCCGCACCACACGGACCCCGTCCTGCCCCACCTTCACCAGGCCGCCCGCGCCGGCCTCGGGACAGGTACCCGCCTGCGCCGCGGGGGAGGTCACGAGCTCGATGTCGAAGCTGCGCTCGCTGGGGGGCTCACAAGCCACCGCCGTGATGAAGGCGGCGGCCACGACGGCGTGGCAGATCCGGTGTCCACTCCGCAGGCGGTCGCCTGAAGAGGGCCGACAAGACATTGAGGTGCCAACCGCTTGGAAGAACTGGTGAATCATTGATTGGGATCCACTCAGAACCTTAGCTTGGGGGGCAGAAGGCGTCAAGCGAGCACGCGCGAGGGAGCGCGTATGCCCGAGGGAGGGTCGCGTATGCCCCGCGACCGGGCTCAGCGGACGGTCTCCTGGGCCCGCATTACCGTTTCGACGGTGGCAATGTCCTCATCCACCAGGGTCACGGTGAAGGGAGGGTCGGGTCGAAAGGCCCGGAGCTCGTCGATCATGGCCCGGATGGTCTCGGTGATGGCCATGTCGTCCGAGTTGGGGTGGATCACCGGCATAACGATGGACTCCATCTCCTTGACCGAGGCCGCCACCAGGGAAGCGCGGGTGCAACGCCGGACGTTCTCGACGATGATCTTCTCGCCCTCCTCGTGGAGCAGGGGGGCGTAGATCACCACCTCGCTGCGCAGGCCCTCCACCTCCAATACCGTGGCAGCCCCCACCGCGATGGGGGCAATGTCCTGGGTCTCTTCCTCGAGCGTGTTTCCGGCCAGCTTACGCAGCCGCTCGCCCTGCGATCCAAGGAGCTCTCCCTGGGTATTGCCTAGGTAGACCAAGGCCTCTGCCTCGACTTCGAAGATGTCAGCCTGTTTGGTTTCGAATTCCATGCCTCGTCCCTCTGCCGGTGTCCAGCCGTTACCGTTTGGGTGCTACGGAGGACCGAAATTTCATGGCGCCTTTCTTAGCAGCGGCGCGAAGCCCGGATGATCGGGTAGCTCATCTAAAAAACGGCACTTTTTTGAGGCGAGGGGGGATGGGAGTCCCCCCCCCGGACGTGTACGTCCAGCCAAGCGTCACGGGAGTCCCCGGACGCCGGGCGCCGGGCGCCGGGCCCTGGATTACCGGATTCGCGACAATTCGTCAATCGGCGCGCGTCGATCGGGCAGGGCCAGGCGGGGGGGGGCGCCTCTTCCGTTGACCCGGGCTCGAGGTGGGACCAAGATGCGGGCCATGACGCTGACGGCTCCGCAGGCCCTGCGACCGGGCGACACCGTCGCGGTGGTCGCGCCGGCCGGCCCGCTGCAGCCCGCCCGGCTGCGCGAGGGGCTCGGGCGACTGGCGCAGCGCTACCGCGTCCGCTGTGATCCGGGGCTGGTGCGCCGGCAGGGCTATCTGGCCGGGTCGGACGAGCAGCGGGCAGAGTCGTTGAACCGGGCCCTGGCCGATCCGCAAGTGCGGGGGATCTTTTGTGGTCGCGGGGGGTTCGGGGTCACCCGCATCCTCCCGCTGCTCGACGGGTCGGCGTTGCGCGATGATCCGCGCCCCCTCGTGGGGTTCTCCGACATCACGGCGCTACACGCCTGGGCCAACGTCCAGGGAGTCGTGGGGATGCATGGGCCGGTGGTGACGCAGCTCGGGCGCCTTCCCGGCGCCGATTTGATCCACTTGTTCGCCGTGCTGGAGCAGCGAGGGGCGACGCTGACGCTGACCGGACGGTCGCTGGGCCGAAAGAGCATCGGGCATCCCCCGGTCCGGGCGCCGCTGGTTGGGGGCAACCTGTCCATGCTCGGGGCGCTGGCGGGCACCCCCTGGCAACCGCCGCTGCGGCATCGGATTCTGCTGGTGGAGGAGGTCTCCGAGGCGTCATACCGCATGGACCGGGTGGTCACGCAGCTACGGGCGCAACCCCCCGGCTTCGCGGCGACCGAGCTGGCGGCGGTGGGCGTCGGGGATCTCGCCGGGTGCGCCGACGCGCCGGGGCGGCCCGCGGCGTTGTCGGTGCTCGTGAGCGAGCTGGCCGACGGCCGGCCGGCGCTGGTGGGCCTGCCCTTCGGGCACGGCGCGCGCAACCGGGCCTGGCCCGTCGGACTGGACGCCGAGCTGGATCCCGCCCGGGGCGAGCTCCGCTTTCGGGGAGCGGTCCAGTAGATACGCGATCCGGTGGATACGCGATCCGGTGGATACGCGATCCGGTGGATACGCGATCCGGTGGATACGC
>CAYFWA010000695.1:0-79 GCA_964346625.1 uncultured Myxococcales bacterium | reverse complement strand
GATCCGGTGTGTCAAAGCCCTTGGATCGGCGCGCGGATCATGGAATCGGCGCGCGGATCATGGAATCGGCGCGCGGATC
>CAYFWA010000694.1:2328-4170 GCA_964346625.1 uncultured Myxococcales bacterium | reverse complement strand
ACCAGGTGGGCCCTACCGGGCCGGCAGACCGGTGAGGGAACCACCGGTGGTGAAGCCCGCCGTATGCATCGTGTTCGACAACCTTTCCAAGAATTGGGGTCCACCTCAGAGTCACGGGGACTCGAAGAGGTCGACCCCCGACTCTGGCGGAAGCCAGGCCTGGGCCTCGGCCTGGCCGCGCGCCGAGTCGAGGAAGGCGGTGATCAGGACCCGGAGGGTGGCGAGCACCTCTTCGGCGGGACGATATCCCTCTCCACAGCCGTCGCCCTCCTGGCCGAGCATGAGCAGGACGTCGCAGAAGTCGGTGAAGCTGTAGTGGCCGGCGTCCTCGAGGCGAGCCAGATATCGCGGGTTGGCCTCGAGCCGATCGTAGGCCGGGCGCACGGCCTGCTCCCAGGGGGTGAGCATGTCGCGGTCGGCCCCCGCCACCAGGATGGGCACCGAGATGTCGGCCAGCCCGGGGTCCAGGAGCTCGTGCCAGGCCGGCGCCAGGGGCGCGGCGGCCCAGACGCGGGGATCCGAGCGGTCCAGCGTGCCCTCTCCGGGGTGGTCCGCCACCCACTGGTCCACCGGCTCGCAACCGGTGGAGTCGCCGCTTTCGCAAATGGCGTGGAGCGTCTCCATGTTCAGGGCCGCCCCGGCCACCGCCAGGGTGGTCCAGCCGCCGAAGGAGTGCCCCATCACCGCGTAGCCCGCCTCGGGGTCCACGCAGCCCTCCACCGGTGACCCGGGGCGGTCGGCCTCCTCCACCAGCCAGTCAAAGGTCCGCGTCACGTCCAGGGGCCGGCGCATGAACAGGTAGGCGTAGGGGACGCCGCTGCTGTCGAACACCGTATTCTCCACGTGATCCGGCGCGGCCACCACGTAGCCGTGGCGCGCCAGGTGCTCGGCCAGGCTGAAGGTCTGGTAGCCGACGCCGCCGTTGCCGTGGCTGAAGACCACCACCGGGCGCCGCTGGCGGCAGGCGCCCGGGCCTCCGGGGACGACGCTGCCCTCGGTGAGATCCAGCGGATCGTAGGCATGGGCCTCCTCCGGCCCGGCGGTGGTGGGGTACCAGAGCTGTACCGGGAGCATCAGGTCCTGCGGACCGGGCGCCGTGGCGGCGAAGGTGCCCGCCTGGTAGCGACCCGGCGCGTCCGGTGGGACGTAGCCGCCCTCCCCCCCGCCGTCGCCGCAGCCCACCAGCGGCACGGCCGGAACCATCAGCACCGCCAGCAGCATCGCCCCTAGCATTGGGAGCCGCCCCCTCCACGATTTCCTTGGCCCCGGAAGGTGCCGCGGCGTCGGCCCCGGTGGTCGCCGCGCTGGACGGCTCCACCCGACGAGTCGGCGCGCGGTGTTTACCGAGGAGCCCGGAATCCAAAAAGATGTCTCGCTGGGCGAGGAGCTCATGATGTGTCTGCACTCCATGATCCGATATGATCCGATGGGGGCCAGCGGGCTTCCCCGGCGTTGGGGCCTCCCCGCGGAGCCATCGTAGCATGTTCCACCCCCGGCAGCGCTTCAGGGACGGTGTTCCAAATTTCCAATTCGATCTGCAACCGACTGATATCAGGCAGGCGGCAGGCAGGCGGGACGGTGTTCCAAATTTCCAATTCGATCTGCAACCGACTGATATCAGGCAGGCGGCAGGCAGGCGGGACGGTGTTCCAAATTTCCAATTCGATCTGCAACCGACTGATATCCGGTACCAAATTTGATGGTCGGATACACAATGCGCTCCACGGCGCTCTCTTTCCGTGGGGTCCACCGCGCCCTCTTTCGGCGGGGGGGATTAACCTTTTCTTTCAAGAATCCGGGTGCTTGTATGCGAAATTGGAAAATTGGAACACCGTCCCCATT
>CAYFWA010000694.1:0-2228 GCA_964346625.1 uncultured Myxococcales bacterium | reverse complement strand
TGCTTGTATGCGAAATTGGAAAATTGGAACACCGTCCCCATTACTTGCTGATCGAGTTGCAGAAGCTGCCGATCGCGCAGCGCACCGTCGGGGTGTCGGTCATGCCTTCTGCCAGCGGTCCTGGGCGTGGAGGGCGAAGCGATAGGCCTGCATGCCGGCGTAGGTCAGCGGACGCGGCGGCAGCTTGAACGGCAGGCGGCCAAAGGGCAGGGGGGGCGCGAGCGCCGGCCCGTCGAACCCGAGCCGCTTTAGCACGGCCGGCGCCAGGATCTTCCCGGCGTAGTTCGCCAGCGAGACCCCGTGGCCGCTGTAGCCGGCGCCGTGAAACAAGTTGTCGTGGCTACCGCCGGCGGCGAAGCTGGGGAACATGTCGAGGGTGACGCCGATCACACCGCCCCAGCGGTGACTGATGCCGACGTCGGCGAGCGCCGGGAAGAACGACCGCAGCCGGCGCTCGAGCTTGTCGAAGGAGGTCGGGTCGGAGTCGCGAAAGCGTCCGCCGGTAAACAGCTTGGCGTCCTCGCCCCCGAACAGGATGCGGTTGTCGGCGGTGAGCCGGAAGTAGTGGATGAAGTTGCGCGCCGTCTCGAGGCTGGTGCGGCGCTGCCAGCCGATGGCCGCCAGCGTTTCGTCGCGAAGAGGCTCGGTGAGCACGATGTAGGTGTGCACCGGCAAGATACGTCGCTTCATGAAGCCCAACGCGTCGCCGTAGCCGTTGACCGCCACCACCGCCGCGCGGGCGTGGACGGTGCCGCCGGGCTCGGTCTGGACGACGACCGGGTCGCCGTCGTCGAGCGCGCTCACGGCGGTGCGCTCGAATACGCGGACGCCGCGCCGTTCGACCGCATCCTTGAGGCCGTGTGCGAGCTTGGCCGGGTTGACGATGGACGAGCGCGGATCGAAGCAGCCGGCGATGAAGGCGTCGTCGCTGTCGATGTGCGCTCGGAGCGCGTCGCCCTCGAGGTACTCGTAGCCGAAGCCGAGCTCTCGGCCCAGCTCGGCCTCTTCGCGCACGTGCTCGCGGCGCTTGTCGCAGGTCGCGAGCAGCAGATAGCCGACGTCCTCGAGGTCGCAGTCGATGCCCTCGTCGCGGATGATGGCGCGGGTGTGATCGATGGCGTCGTACATCAAACGATATCCTTGCGCGGCGCGCTCACGTCCGAGCGAGCGCACCGTCCGGCACAGGTTCCAGCCGAGCAGCGGCATGAGGAAGCCGCCGTTGCGGCCGCTGGCGCCATGGCCAACCACCGCCCGCTCGAGCACGACGACGTCGAGGTCCGGTGCGGCGCGTTTGAGCTCGTAGGCCGTCGACAGGCCCGTGTAGCCGCCGCCGAGCACGACGACGTCGCAGAGCGTGTCGCCGGTCAGGGCGTCGGCGGGCTGTACGGGGACCGTCTCCTGCCAGAAGCTGACCGGGCGATAGCTGCCGTCGTCCCCAAGGACGGAGGGGCTGTCGCGAAACGGGCGGGCGTTGGCGCGGATGATCATGGCTCGCTCCTTCCAAAATGAATGACGTCCAGGATCGCGTCGAACACGGTCTCGACGTCGATCGCCTCGGGGTCGATGTACCACTGTAGGAAGACGCCATCGACGAACGCGACGATGGCGGCGGCGACGGTCTCCGACAGCGGCTGGCCGTCGATGGTGTAGTGGTCCGTGACCGATCGACGGAACATCCGGTACATCTCCGCAATGCGCGCGCGCACGTCGGGGCCGAGCTTGCGGTCGAAGAGCAAGGTCATCAGCACCGTGTTGATCTGCGGCTGCTCCTCGAGGAAGCGCGCGTAGGCGCGGAGGAACTGTCTCAGCTCGAGGCCGGCGTCGCCGACGTCCGGGTGGTGGGCGACGAAGCCCTTCAAGAAGTCGTCGAAGACGTGGTCGACCACCGCGAGGAACAGGTCCTTCTTGCTGCCGAAGTGCCACAGGATGCTCGTCTTGGCGACCCCGACCTCGGCGGAGATCCGATCGAGGCTGACCGTGTCGGGCTCGCGATTGGCGAGCAGGCGAGCGGTGGCCTCGAGGATGCGCTCGGCGGTCTGTTGGCCGGGGCCGGTGCGGGCGGCGGATGCGCGAGATGGCGACATGGGCTTATTGTACTGAACGGTCAGTACAATTTCAATGTAAAACCGATTTTCAATGTAAAATCGGCATGAAAGGGGAGTGCGAGGTGGACGGGGAGTGCGAGGTGGACGGGGAGTGCGAGGTGGACGGGGAGTGCGAGGTGGACG
>CAYFWA010000693.1:0-4171 GCA_964346625.1 uncultured Myxococcales bacterium | reverse complement strand
GTCAAAATTAATTCACCATCTGGCGCGCGATCCATCGCGGCTGGCTGCGTTGCTTCTCCGTTGCGTACGCCCAGTACGCGCCATCGTCGCGCCTTGCCAGCCGCGCGCCTCGCGCGCCAACTTGGCAAACTAATTTTGATCAGCTGCCTGAGCGGCGCCCACTGCCCATCGCCCATCGTCCATCGCACCCGCCAGATGCCAGATGCCAGACGCACCGCCCTCACCGAGTGAGCTCCCTCCGGCCTCCCCCCTGGGATCGGCCGAGACCCAGGCGCTGGTGACGCTGCTCGAGCGCATCGCCGGTGAGTACACCTCGGGCGCGGCCTCGGAGGCCGCCGCCGCCGCCCGGCAAAAGTGGCTCCAGCGCACCGGGCGGGTCCACGACGGGGATCGGGGCTTCGACGAGCGCATGGCGCAGTTCATGGAGTGGTTCTTGCTCGATCGCCCCCACCGGACGGCGCGGGAGACCCCGGCCGAGGCGTGGCTGCGCCGCCACGCCGCGCGGCTGTCGACTGCGGAGCGCGCCCGCGGCCTGGGGCTGGTCACCAGCCACCGCTCCGCGTTTACCCCGTGCGCCCCGGGGGAGGGCCCCCGCTGGTGGGTCGACGACTTGATCTACGGCTTTCGCTGGCCGGTGACCGTGTCTGCGCCCCTGCCCGGGATCGCACCCGGCGACGTGTTCGAGGGGCGGGTGGCCGCCGTGGGGGCAGAGGTGCACTTCACCGGCGCTTTTTGCTATCATCCCCCCGAGGTCGCGGCGCGGATCCGGCGGCATCTCGAGCGTGTCGCGCGCGCCGGGCAGAGTGGCCCCGCAGTGCTTGACCGACTGATGCGGATGCGGTTGGACTACGATCGCGCCGAAGGCACGCCAGCCCGCCGGATCTATCTGCTGCCGGCAGCGAGAAGCTGATGAGCGATCACCCGTCCCACACCGACACCGAGGATCTGGGCTTTTTGCGTCAGGTGCTGCGAGATCTCACCCACGAGATCGCCGCGCCCCTGACGCCCCTTTTCGGGCACCTGGATCTGCTGGAGCTGCGGACCCAGGACAAGCTCACGCCCATGCAGATGCGGTGTATCCACGCCATGCGGCGCTCGCTGCGGCGCCTGTCGGCCATCAACGATCGCATGCTCGAGCTGGCGCGCCTCGAGCGGGGCCACATCCCCTGCGAGCCGGCGCCCCAGTCTCCCCAGGCGGCGGTGGCCGAGGTGTTGCGTCGCTTTCATCGCGACGGCATCTCGCGTGACATCGAGCTTTCGTCCTCCCTCGAGGCGGCCGGGGACGCCCGCATCATGGCGGACTGGAACCTGCTGGTGATGGCCCTGGGGCACCTAGTGGACAACGCCCTGCGCTTCGAGCCGGAGCAGGGGCGCGTGGAGCTGCGCGGCGAGCTGCGAGGGCCGTGGTTCGCCCTCTTGGTGGTGGACCACGGCCCCGGCGTCCCGGCGCAGGAGCTCGGTCGCATCGCCCACCCCTTTTGCCGGGTCTCCGATCGGGAGGGGTACACCGAGACCGCGGGCCTCGGGCTCACCATCGTGGAGCTCATCGCGCGGCGGCTCGGGGGCAAGCTCGAGCTCGAGCCGAGCGCTCCGGACCATGAGGATTGGCCAGGCCTCACGGCTTGCCTGCTTTTGCCCCGGGCGACATGAAGCGCGTCGCCTTCGCCACCCTCGGCTGCAAGGTCAATCGGTCCGATACCCACCGCCTGCAGGAGGCGCTCGGCCCCGCGGTGACGGTGGTCCCATTTTCTCAGCGCGCCGACCTGTATGTGATCAACACCTGCACGGTGACTGCCGTGGCGGACCGCGAGTCCCGCCAGCTCGTGCACCGCGCGCGGCGACGCAACCCCGAGGCCCCCATCGTGGTGACCGGCTGCCTGGCGGATCGGGATGCCCGGCAGGTGTGGTTGCCGGGGGTGGTGGCGGTGGTGCCCAACGGGGACAAGGGCTCGCTGCCCCGCCGGCTGACGGGGCTGCTGGCCGACTCCGCGGAGGCGCCAGCCTCCGCGAAGGAGCTGCCCGCCGCCGAGGGGCCGGCCCCCGTCGCGTCGCCTGCGGGCTACGTCTACCGCCCCGCGGAGGTGACCCGCCCCCCACTCAAGATCCAGGACGGCTGCGTCGGGGGCTGCACGTACTGCGCCGTGGCCGCGGCCCGGGGCCAGCCCCGCAGCCTTCCGCCGGACCAGGTGCTGCGCGCCCTCGAGGCCTACGGTCGGCAGGGGTGTCCGGAGGTGGTGCTCGCCGGCATCGATCTCGGCTCCTACGGCCTGGATCTCGATCCCCCGACGGAGCTGGCCACTCTGCTCGCTGCGTATCTGCGCGATCGGCCGGTGCCGCGGCTGCGGCTGTCCTCCCTCGAGGTGCTGCGGCTCGACCACCGGCTGCTCGAGACCCTCGCCGCCGCCGGCGAGGCCGTGTGCCACCACCTGCACCTGCCGCTGCAAAGCGGCGCCGCGGTGGTGCTCGCGCGCATGGGGCGGCCCTACGATCCGGCCACCTACGCCGAGCGGATTCGGGCGGTGCGAAGGTGGCTGCCGGGGGCGGCCATCGGCGCCGACGTCATCGCCGGGTTTCCGGGCGAGCGGTCCGAAGACCACCGGCAGACCCGGGCGCTGCTCGAGGAGCTGCAGCTCGCATATCTGCACGTGTTTCCCTACTCCCCCCGCCCCGGCACGCCGGCCGCGTCCTTTCCCGATGCTCTCCCGGCTCCGGTGATTCGGGAGCGGGCCGCAGAGCTGCGGCGTCTTTCGGCGGAGTGCTTCCGCGCCTATCGCGAGACCCGGGTCGGCCGCGAGACCCGGGCCGTGGTCTACGAAAAACGCCAGGAGAGCCAGCCCGTGGCCCACGCGGACGAGGGTTTCCCGGTGCGCCTCGCGGGGGCGCCGGGTGCCCTGCGCAGCGGGCAGCTCGTCTCCGTGCGCCTGGAGCGGCTCCAGGGCGCGGGCATGGAAGGCCGCGTGGTTTTGCGATAACCTCCCGGTCACAACGCCGTTCGGAAAGGTCGGAAAAGCCAGCCATGACGCCCATCCGGGATGACGACCTAGAAAGGCTCCAGCAGCGGCTCGGCTACTGGTTTCGGGATCCGGTCCGGCTGCGCATCGCCCTGACCCACAAGTCCTGGGCCCACGAGCACGGCGAGCCCGTGGAGCACAACGAGCGGCTCGAGTTCCTCGGCGACGCCGTGCTCTCGCTGTGTGTGGGGCACCTGCTCATGCACCGGTATCCCGACTGGAGCGAAGGCACCCTCTCGCAGGCCCGCGCCACGCTGGTGAGCACGGCGGGGCTGGCCGACGTGGCCGGAGATCTCGGCCTGGGTCCGGCCCTGCAGCTCGGCCGGGGCGAGGCGCGCACCGGTGGGCGGGACAAGCCCTCCATCCTCGCCGACGCCTTCGAGGCGGTCACCGCCGCCGTCTACCTGGACGCCGGCTTCGAACGCACCCTCGAGATCGTCGAGTCCCTGATGGGCGAGCGGCTCCAGCGGGCCGAGCGGAGGCTCCGGCGCCGGGACCCCAAGACCCGGCTCCAGGAGCGGATCCAGGCCGTGACCAAGCGACCGCCGTCCTACGTGCTCGAGGGCACGTCGGGGCCGGAGCACGCTCTGCGCTTCACCGTGGCGGTGGAGGTGGACCACCACGAGATCGGCACGGGCGTGGGGCGCACCAAGAAGGAGGCCGAGCAGGACGCCGCGGCCGCGCTTTTGCAGCGGCTTTCCGACGGCGAGAGCCTGACCCGGGTCCTGGACCACGCGGGATTAGGCTCGCAAACCCCGGACGCGGAGCCCATCCAAACCCCGGACGCGGAGCCCATCCATGCGAGAGACGGTGCCACGACCGCCGCCGTCGCGGACGAGGTGGACCGGGCCAAAGACATGGGGGACAAAGACCCGGACCCCGGGGCAGGGGGGTGCAGTGACGCCGAGGAGGCACCGCCGCGCGATGACGCGCCGCCCTCGGGGTAAGGCAGCTGATCAAAATTAGTTTGCCAAGTTGGCGCGCGAGGCGCGCGGCTGGCAAGGCGCGACGATGGCGCGTACTGGGCGTACGCAACGGAGGAGCAACGCAGCCAGCCGCGATGGATCGCGCGCCAGATGGTGAATTAATTTTGACCAGGGCCCTCAGGGCTCGCGCAAGAATAAGTTCGACGCACCGAGGGCGCCGAGGCGCAATGCTGT
>CAYFWA010000692.1:0-4176 GCA_964346625.1 uncultured Myxococcales bacterium | reverse complement strand
GTCAACATGCCAGAGCCGTGACAGCGCGGCGTGTACAGCAAAACGTTCGTTTTCGTACGATCGGGATCACGCTAGATTCGGCTCGTAACCCCGTTTCTGACGAGAAAACGGGTCGTTATCGTGGTGAGGAATCCGGATATCGCCCCTTTTGGAAGGGGGTCGCGCAGACTCCCTCAGGCTATGAGGGGTCGGGGGGCAGGGGACGCAGGGCGAGGCCCACCTCGACGCTTTCGCGCTTTTCGCGGCCACCGAGCCGCTCCACCAGGTGCAGGGCCCACTGCATGGCGGTGCCGGCCCCGCGGCTGGTGGTCACCGGGCGTTGAGGGTCGTCCACCACCTCTTCCTCGCGGTAGGCCTTCACGGCGTCGCTCAGGTCCTTTTGGACGATGGGATGGGAGGTGAGCTCGACGTCGGCGGTGATTCCGGCGGCCTCGAGCACCTTGGGGGCGGCGCAGATGGCGGCCAGGGGCTGGTGAGCCTCGTAGCGCTGGCGGATGAGCTGCAGCAGAGGCTCGTGCTCGCTGAGGTTGGCGGTGTTGGGGAGGCCACCGGGGATGGCCACCAGGGACCAGTCCTGGTGGATCACATCGGCCAGGGCGGCGTCGGGGGTGATCACCACCCCGTTGGAGGCCCGGATGGGCTCGGCGCCCTGAGCGCCGGCGGCCACCACCTCGAAGCCGGCGCGGCGCAGCACGTCGATGACGGTGACGGCCTCGATCTCCTCGAAGCCGGGGGAAAGGGGTACCAGCACGCGGATGTCGTCGGTGTCGGTCATGGGAACCTCTTCAAATCTTAGGGCTCGCGCAAGAATAACTTCGGCATTCGTGCGCCGATCCATCAATTCTGTCTGCGTCGCTCGTCGGTTAAATACGTCAATGTATTCGCCCTCCTCCCTCCTTGACAGAATTGCGCCTCGGCGCCCTCGGTGCTTCGAAGTTATTCTTGCGCGAGCCCTTACTCCGGTGGGGAGTCCACGCAGGGATAGGTGGCCTCGCAGGGCAGCGCCGCTGGGAAAAACAGGCTGTGGACCCGGCCGGCGTTGTCGTCGCTGCCCGCGGCCACGCCGGCCTCCAGGACGTAGGTGTAGGCGTAGCGCACGTCCTGGTTGCTCCAGAGCTGGCTCAGGTGGCTGCTGCCCGCCAGGGCCACGCCCAGGTGCCCGCCGTCGGTGCCGCCCTGCAGCCAGATCAACGGCACGGGTACGGTTTCCAGCGCGGGCTGGCTCCGCAGGCTCACGAGGTCGATCTCTTGGGGGAGCGCCTCGCCGGGGGTCCACCAGGTGCCCCGGCGAGTGGCCAGCAGGGCGTAGATCGAGCCAGCCTGGGCCAGGGGGCCCAGGCTCTCGCGCGGAGCGCTGATGAGCAGGTCGGGCCGGTGATCGCCGCTCACGTCCACGGCACCGAGCACGGCGCCAAAGCCGGAGGCGGGGGGGCCGGTGATCACGGTCAGGTGCTCGGGGCCAGGCTGCGCGCCGTCGTCGGCGCCGTCCTCGAGCTGCTGCGCAAAGAAGCGCCCGTCGATGAGGGCCACGGTGTCGAGCTCCGCGGGTGCGTCGAGGCCCACCCGACCGACGGTGGCCGCCACGTCCGCGAAGCCGTCGCCGTTGACATCCACCACCTGCACCGTGCCGCCCAGGCCGGTGAGGATGGAGTCGGGCGCCACCTCGATTCTGACCTGGTCCGTGGCCGGGTAGTCCGGCGGTTCGAGGAAAAACACATCCGAAGCGTTGCGATTGAAGACGTTCTCGCTCCCGAACAGCACGGCGATCCCGCCGTGGAAGTCGGGCGAGTCGCCCGCCGCGGTGCCCATCACCAGGTCGGGGTACCCGTCGGCGTTCACGTCCCCGGTGGCCAGGGAGACCCCCAGCCGCACCTGGGAGACGGACTTCACCTCCAGGCGGCGCGTGACCAGATCGGTGATGGAGGTGGGGGTCTCCACCTCCGGGCGCAGTGAGGCCCGACCCCGGATGAGGTACACCTCACCCTTGGAGGTGGTGACGGGGGCCTTGCGGTGGGGCGCCGCCGCAGCGATGTCGGCGATGCCGTCCAGATCGAAGTCCGCCACGGCCAAGGCGTAACCCAGGTGATCTCCGGGCTGTCCGGTGTATGCGCCCTTTTCCCCCACCACCAGCCGGTAGTCCGAATCCGACTGGAGGGTCAAGGGGCGATGGATCGGCTCCGGGTTGGGCGGAATGGCGCCTCCCGGGCCCCCGAAAAGCAGGTAGAAGGCGCCCGTCTCGGCTCGATCCGTGTCGAAGTGCGGGGCGCCCGCCAGCAGATCGCGGATTCCGTCTCCGTCCACGTCCCCGGCCGCCAGGGCCGCGCCGAACCAGTGGCCGTGGTCCTGGCCGCTGGAGTAGGGCCCCTCCAGGTTGAGCAGTCCCCGGTCCGTCTTGCCGTAGCTCTCGGTGCCGTTCATCGGGTAGTCGTTCAGATACACCACGCCCACCTTCTCATCGAGGTCTTCGGTGAGGCACTGGTTACAGTCGGAGTGATTCAGGCGCCGTGCGCCGGGGAGGCCGAGGACCAGCTCGTCCACCCCATCGCCGTCCAGGTCCGCCGCCAGCAGGGTCCCGGCGAGGTCCACCGCGTCCCGGTCGGCGCCCACGGACCAGTAGCCGAAGGTGGGGGTCCCGTCGGCGTTGGTCCCTTCCCAGCGTCCCCGCGTGGACGAGACGTCGATGCCCGTGGCGTCCGCGGGGATCCGGGCCGCCACGGGGGAGATCAGGCAGTCGGCGGTGCAGGGAGCCGCCGGGTCGGAGTGGTCGCAGATCTCGCCGCCGCGCCGGTCGGTGAATCCGTCCCCGCAGATGGAGGGGCGACACCGCAGCTCGGCGCCCTCCTGCTGGCACACGCCGCTCGGCGCGCTTCCATCGGGGGATACGCAGGGGTCCCCCTCCTGCTTGTTCTTGCAGGTGGGCTTGTTGGTCACGCGCGTGCGCTTTTCGATGTAGCACCCGCCCTCCTCGAGGTTCGCCTCGTAGTACTGCCCCTCGCCCAGCAGCGCCCCCTCCTCGCTGTACACGCGGATGAAGACGCGGAAGCCGATGGCCTGCTCGATGCCCTCCGGGAGGTGGTTCAGGTAGCTGCCGGTGTTGATCAAAAAGCGGCGTTTGCCGTCCGGCGCTCCGGGCCAGGCGATGCTGCCCAGCCGCTTTTCGTAGTAGGGCGGGGTGCCCCCGGCGGGGTTGATGGAATCGGTGTGCACCAGGGTTTCGAGCTCGAGGCGGTGGGCCCGGCCGAGGTCGAAGCCGCTGAACTCCACTGTGAGCTCGATGTTGGCCGACGCGGTCTTGCACCGATCGGGCAGGCAGGCGGGCTGAAAGACCAGCAGGGCCACCCCCAGAGCAACGTATCGCGAATATCCGGGTATTCTCATCTCACCACCTCGCGCCGAGGCTGTCGTGGTTGACGGGCAGCCCCTTGAGATCGCGGGCGGGCCGCCCGTAGTAGTAGCCTGCGCCTGCGCCGGCAGCGGCGCCGGCGGCCAGCACCCCCACCGCCGTCCAGAACCACCACTTTTTCCACACCGGCGTCTTGACCGGCACCTTCACCACCTTGTGCTTGATCTTCACCAGGGTGATGGAGACGCGGGTCACCTTCCCGGCGGGCAGGTCCAGGTCGCGTCTGAAGGCATAGTATTCTTTCTTGATGGCGGTGACGTTTACCGAGCCGGGGGGCAGGCGCACGAGCTTCGACAGCGGGGCGGTGCCCAGCAGCTTGCCGTTGACCCGGATCTCGGCGCCGGCGGGCGCCTTCATCTCGACGCGGAGCTGTCCCAGCAGCAGCAGGAGGTTCTTGACCTCCACCTTCACCTTGCCGATGAGCACCCGCTCCTTTTGCGCGAGGTCCTTCTCTTTGGCCAGCTTCAGGTAGCGCTCGTAGTGCTCGAGGGCCTTGAGGTTGTTGCCCAGCCACTTGTAACAAAGCGCGATCCGGGTGTGGATCTTCGGGCTGGGTAAGTGGAAGTAGGCCTGCTTGAACAGCCGGATGGCCTCGCGATAGTAGCCGCCGTCGAATTTCTCGATGCCCTTTTTGAAAAGTGGCAGGGCCACCTCGCGGCCGCCCGGGCGCTTGGCGGGGGGGCGGGCCTTGTCCGCGGGGCGGGGCTTGTCGCCGGGGGGGGCCTTGTCCGCGGGGGGGGCCCTGTCGCCGGGGGGGGGCTTGTCGCCGGGGG
>CAYFWA010000691.1:1478-4177 GCA_964346625.1 uncultured Myxococcales bacterium | reverse complement strand
ACTTGGCAAACTAATTTTGATCCGCTTCCTTACTCCCGAATCTTCACGATGGCGAACGTGTAGGTCTTGAACTCCCCCTGGTTGGCGGTGTAGAGCACCTCGGCCAGTAGCCGGTACGGGGTCCCGGAGTGCGCTGCGATGAGCGCATCTCCACGGAACTTCTTGCCCCCCTGCTTCTCGGCGGCCTTGAGCTTCTTGGCCTCGTCCTTGAGCTTCTTGAACAGGGGGTCGATGAAGAACCCGTCGGGGCCGTCCCGCTTGGAGTTGGCGTCTACCCGTCCATTCTTCACGTTCACCACGGCCTGGTTTCGCACCAGGATGCTGGAAGCCGAAATCTGGATGTCCACCGCGTCGGCCATGTTGGACGTGGAGACCGACTTGGGAAGGAGCATCTCGCCTTCCTTCTGGTTGATGTTGATCGGGTCCGAGCCGTAACTTTTCAACAAGAAGATGAGGATGATGGTCAACGCATCGAGCAGGGAGTTGATGCGCAGCGGCATGTCCTCGGCCTTGCGCCGAAGCTGCCGCTTGATCGCCTTCTTCTGTTTCTTCTTCTCGAACCAGTACTTGAGTTCGGGGCTCATCTGGTCGGACATCGCTGTCTCCTCGTCCCGCGTCCGGTTTCACCCGCGGCTCGGGCAACCCTGCGGCGGCCGCCCGGGCCGCTCGTGAGCGCCCGGCAATCCTCGCCTCAGGCGACGCCCCGAGAGCATCGCCCTTCAGACCTTAGTGTCCGGCGCGGGCGCCAGGTTTCAAAAAAAATCACCGCCCCCGATCTCGGGAGGGCCAACCCCGCCCCCTAGGAGGAGCCGAGGGCCATGGTCACCCGGTAGTACATGCACGCCGTCTCCTCCACGTCGCCCTTGAAGGCCCAGGCCCCGTCTTCGTGGGTCAGGGCGCAGCCGCTGGTGGGCACCGAGTGCTTGACCGGAGGGTTCTTCGCGTCCACGGGGATCTCGCGGATCACGTCCAGGGTCCGCACGATGTCCTCGTATTTCACGGTGGGCTCGGGGACGAGCGTGATGGAGTGCTTCTCCGCCGGCGTGGCGTAGTTGTCCAGGCTCTTGTACTTGCTGGCGTACAGGTACCACAGGTGGTGCTGCAGATCCTTGAGCACCTTGTCGGTGTACTTGCCCTCCTGCTTGGGGAAGCACAGCTTTTCATCCGAGGCCACCCCTTCGGGGCACTCGGAGCCGTGGCGGGACTTGATGTAAAACCCCTTGTCCGTCATCACCAGCGACAGGTTGAGCGGCTCCTTCTTCTTTTTCTTCTTGGAGCTCTTGACCCGGCTGAGCCGTGGCGTCTCCACCAGGATCACGCCGATCTTGATGAACTGCGCCGCCAACAGCAAAAATGGGATGAGCAGGCAGATCATGTTCATGATCGGCAGCAGGTTCAGCTCACCCATGTCCTGATCTTCGCGGAGCTTCTTCTTCCGCATGGTGTCTCCTTACCCCAGTGACAAACCAACCACCGGATTGATCCGCAGGGCTCGTCCGGCGCCCTCGGCCCAGGCGGTGTCCATCCCCCGGGGGACCCGGACGGACGTCACCCGTTGAGGAGCGACGCAAAACCGCAATCCCGCCAGATCACGCACCGGGAGCTGCGCCGCCAGCGCGGAACCGGGCCGCCAGCAGGTTCTCGAGCACCACCGAGTACTGGTCCACCTCGTCGATGATCTTCTTGGTGATGCCCGACAGGAACACGTGCGCGATCATGCAGGGCACCGCGACGATGAGACCGAAGGCGGTGGTGTTCATGGCCACGGCGATACCTTTGGACAGCAGCACCGAGCGCTCCTCGGGGGAGGCGCCACCGAGCGACTCGAACGCCTGGATCATACCGGTGATGGTCCCCAGCAGCCCGAGCAGCGTCGCGATGTTCGCGATGGCCAGCAGAGTGGGGGTTCGTTTCTGAAGCTGCGGTACCACCTCCAGCGTTGCCTCCTCGATCGCGTTGGAGACCTCGATCTCGCTTTTGTTGGCGCGAGTGAGGCCCGCCTTGATCACCCGGGGCAGCGCCGCGTTGGCCGCCGCGTTGCACAGCTTGATCGCGCGATCGATGTTGTTGGCCATCACCAGCTTCTGGATCTGGGCCATGAACGCGGTGGCGTTGATGTTGTACCGGAAAAACAGGAAGATGAAGCGCTCGATCATGACCCCCAGGCCGAAGATGGAAACGGCCAGGATGAAGTGCATGAACATTCCGCCTTCCATGTAGGCCTTTGCGATGCCACCCATGTTCTCTTTTCCTCCCTTCCGAGCTTCCCGGGGACCTTTTTCACCCGATCTGGAAGCTCGGTTGTGCCATGAGGTCACCGGGTCCCGCGTGACCTCACCGGTTTGGAAACGACGACGGACACTTGCTACCGATTCCGTCGCTTCCGGTTGAATCCGTTTAACCCTCAGAGCCGAAATTTATACCAAAAGGTTTCTTGGATCGCTCGTTCTTTTTTTCCGGGGTAGCCAAAGGGTCGATCCGGTTGCCACCGCCGAGCCGAAGGTCGTCCCTAAAAGGGCGGCCCCCACACCGCGTTGATCACCGCGTCCAGAAACGATCGCTTGAAGCGCGGATCGTCCAGATCCCAGCTCAGGTTCAAGGCCTTTCTACCGAGAAACACGAAGACCTCTGGCTTGTAGATCTTACCGACGATGTCGAACTCCTCGATCTGGTTCTCGCCCTGGTTCTCGCCCTGGTTC
>CAYFWA010000691.1:0-1378 GCA_964346625.1 uncultured Myxococcales bacterium | reverse complement strand
CTGGTTCTCGCCCTGGTTCTCGCCCTGGTTCGCACCCTTATCGCCTTGCCCGCCGGCCGCGTCCGCTGGCTGGCCCGCCGGGGCCGCCCAGCTCGCAGCACCGCCGGGAGAATACAAGAAAACCAACCCGATTGCCAAGACCATTACCAATTTTGCCAGAAAGCGCGGGCTCGGGCGCTCGGGACGGCGTCGATTGGGCCGATTTTTATTTAACTCATGAGGTTTCATGGCCTTTTCTCCGTCAAACGCGGTGGTTTTTTCGATCCCGCGACCCGGTCGACCGCTCCGGAGGCGTTTTCGCGGTCCGTGCGAGACGCGATCTCCGCGGGGACGAAGGGTCGGTCGCGTCACCAGAGGACGTTGGCGCAGCTACCTCCGCCTCGGCCCTAGCGCGGCGGGGGGTTGTCTGTGCCGTCTCCGGCGGCGGGTTTTTCCCCGCCCTCCCGCCTGGGCGCGGGCCGTGGCTGCTGCGCCGCTTGAGCCCTGGCCATGGCCTTGGCCGAGGGCAGCTCCACGTTTTTCGCCTTGTTGTAGATCTTCATCACCGCTTTCTTTTCCCGGGCCCACTGCTTGGGCTTTTTCCGCGGCGCCAGGGTGACGTACTGCTTGAGCAGCGCGATGCCCTTTTCCAGCCGTGCCACGGTGGTGAGCCCCGGGAACTTCTTGGCGTCCAGATACAGGATCGCCTTGTTGTACAGCGCCTTGAGATAGGCGCCCGAGTGGCCCGCAGACTGCCGATAGAGCTTCTCGGCCTCGTTGTAGTAATTCAGCGCGGTCACGAGCTGCTGCGGGTTCTTCTCCCGGTGCGCCAGGGCGCGGTAGCACGAGCCGATGTTGAGGTTGATTGAATAGGTGTTGCCACCCGGCAGCGCCTTGGCCTTGAGCAGCGCCTTGAGCGCCTTCTGGTAGCTTCCTCCCTGCAGGTGACGCACGCCGATCACCGTCCAGGCGTCGAGCAGCTTTGGGTTTTTACGCACCGCCTTTTCGAAAAACGAAAGCGCCAGCGAGTAGTTCTTCTCGCGAAGATAGATGCGGCCCGAAAGGTACAGATACAGCGGGTGGTCCTTTTTCTGCTCGTTGATGGCGTCGAGCACCGCGCGGCACAGCTCGTAGTCTCCGCGGCGGAAGTAGGCCTCGGCCATCACCGCCATGGCGGATACCGAGCGCTCGTTGTGCTCGAGGATCTTTCGCGCCTCGCGGATGGCCTGGGCGTGCTTGCCGCTTTGCAAAAGCTGCCGTAGCTCGGCCATGGACTTGAGCCGGGGCGAGGGAGGGCGGGGTAGCCCGCGGGGCCGGGGGGGCGTGATGCCGCCCTCTCCCGTCTCCGGGCCGCCCCCCGCCGCCGAGCCGCCCTCGCGCGCCGCCGGGCCACCCGCCT
>CAYFWA010000690.1:0-4179 GCA_964346625.1 uncultured Myxococcales bacterium | reverse complement strand
ACCTCGCCCGACGCCTCGTCCGCGAGCTCGCGCATCGCCGCGTCGACGTGGTGGCCAGCGGTGTTAATAATGTTATCTACCTCGGAAGCTTTCGTCTGGGTGCTCCGGCGCCATCGATGGGATGGCGTGACCCCGGTGCACCAGGTGGTAGTGGACGGGACAACCGGCGCGAGTCCCTCTGGGAGGGCGCTGCCGGGAAAACACCAATTCTTTAGTGACGATTTGAAGCGGCCTGGCTCCCGTGCGTCCGACCGATTTGCGGGCGTCGCCTAGAGCACCAAACTGGCGAAACAGGCAACCTAACAGTAACATCCGAGTGGAACTGCGGAAATGGCAGAAGGGAAGGTCCGGAGGAGTGCGACGGCGTCGCCTTCCTGGACTGCGAGGACGTGTTTGGCCCCGGGGCATCCGGCAAGGTCCGCTGCAATGATTGGTGCCGGTACGATTACGGCCGGTGCTGCATCCCCTCGGACCAGGGCCCTGTTACTGGTGAGGATACCGACAGCGGCACCTCATCGCGATGACATGGCCGGTGAGCGTGCTATCATGCAACATCAAGCAAGGGATGACGGGATCATGGTTGATCTACTGAGTCGATTTACGATCCTGATGTGCTTCGCCTCGCTGATCGTCGCTTGTTCCGAGCGGCCGGTGGGGAGCTGTAGCCCGGACAACTGCGAGGGATGCTGCCAGGCCGGCACCTGTCGTGAGGGGGACCTGGACAGCGCCTGCGGCACCGGCGGCCAGCAGTGCGCCGACTGCGCGGCCGGGGGGCAGGTGTGCACGCCGGCCCGAGCGTGCGGCAGCGACTGCGGATCCCACAATTGCGACGGCTGCTGCGACGAGACCGGGCAGTGCCTTCCCGGCGACGAGTCCGGCGCCTGCGGCACCGGTGGCGCGCTATGCGCGGCCTGCGCCGACGCAGAGCGGTGCGACGCGGCCGGGGCCGGAGCCTGCGTGCTGGACATCCCCTGTCTGCCCGGGCTGTGCGAGGGCTGCTGCGACTCCGAGGGCTACTGCCGATCGGGCACCTCGGACCGCCTGTGTGGCGCCGGGGCCGAGGCGTGTTTGGACTGCGAGGCATTGGGGGCGAGCTGCTCTGCGGAAGGCGCCTGCGTGGACCGGCAGCAAGACTGCGGACCCGGTAACTGCCCGGGCTGCTGCGGCGCCGAAGACGAGTGCGTGGTGGGGACGAGCCCGGCCCGGTGCGGCCGCGACGGCGAGGCCTGCGAGGCCTGCGGCGATCAGGTCTGCGACCAGGGGCAGTGCGTTGCGGGCTGCCAGGACCAGGACCGCGACGGCTACGGCCCTGGCTGTGCGCTCGGGGAGGACTGCGACGACCAGGCGCCAGGCATCGTGGGCCCCTGCAAGCCGGATGGCTGTCCGCAGGGCTGGGCCTACGTGCCAGCGGGCAGCTTCATCATGGGGTGTGATGACGAGGACCTCGCTTGCGTGGTACGTAGCATCGGCGATCCCGAACCGAAGCACATCGTTCAAATGAGCGACTACTGCATTCAGAAGACCAAGGTTACGGTGTCCATGTACCGCGCCTGCAAGCAGGGCAACGTCTGCACGGCCACGCCCTGCACGCCAGCAGACTCCCCGCCATGCAAGTATTCGGACCAGCCGGGCGTCAACAACAACTTTCCGGTGACAGCGGTCTATTGGCATGAGGCCCGGTGGCTGTGTCAGCTCTGGTACGGGGGGGATCTGCCCACCGAGGCGCAGTGGGAGAAGGGCGCGCGGGGGACGGACGGTCGGGCCTGGCCGTGGGGAGACAGCCCGGAACCCAACTGTGAGATTACGTACATGACTGAGTGCGGCGTAGGTGCCTTTTCCGAGGTTGGCCAGTACCCGCAGTCTGACTCCCCCTTCGGGCTGCAGGATACGTACGGCATGACCTACGAATGGGCGTTGGACGAGTACTCGGAGACGTTCTACGCGGAGTGTGGCGATCCCTGCACTGATCCTTTCAATGCGCCTGCAAATACAGCGGAGGGCTTCTTTGGGGTTGGTCGCGGTTACGTCGATAGTGCGTGGGAACCTCCACTGGTTCACGACAACATAGCGGCTCGGTTGAAGGCCTCCGTGGGGCCGCCGGGTGATACCATGCAGGTGGGGATATCAGTGCGCTGCGCCCGGCCCTGGCCATGACGTCTGCTGCAACCGCTGCGGTCGTGACGATTGCTACTATGATGCTCGCGACGCCACTCTCGTCGGGCCGGACGACGAGCCGGATGGCGCACCGCTCGGGCAACGTCTGGAAAGGAGTCGCTTTTGACTGAGCCACTGGATTCTCCCTTCGATCGGGTCATCGTCATCGTGCTGGACTCGCTGGGGGTGGGCGCCATGCCCGACGCGGCGGACTACGGCGACGAGGGGGCGGCGACCCTGCCCCACATCGCGGCCGCGGTGGGCGGACTGGAGCTGCCCCAGCTCGGGGCGTGGGGGCTGGGCAACCTCGTGGAGGTGGAGGGGACCCCGCCCACGCGGAGGCCGGGGGCGGCCTTCGGCAAGCTGGCCGAGCGCTCCCAGGGCAAGGACACCACCACCGGCCACTGGGAGCTGATGGGGCTGGAGGTAAACGAGGGCTTTTCCACCTGGCCCGACGGCTTCCCCGACGAGATCCTGGACGTGCTGCGGCGCGAGACCGGCCGCGGCGTGCTGGGCAACAAGGCCGCCTCCGGCACCGAGATCATTGAGGAGCTCGGCCCCGAGCAGCTCGAGACCGGGGCGTGGATCGTCTACACCTCGGCCGACTCGGTGCTCCAGATCGCGGCCCACGAGGAAAAGATCCCGCTGCAGGAGCTGTACGAGGCCTGCCAGCTCATGCGCGAGGTGGGCGACGACCATCGCATCGGGCGCATCATCGCCCGCCCCTACGTGGGCGAGCCCGGGGCCTTCCAGCGGACCTATAACCGCCACGACTACTCGGTGGAGCCGCCGGCGCCCACGGTGCTCGATCGGCTGGCCGAGCGCGACGTGCCGGTGCTGGGGGTGGGCAAGATCAGGGACATCTTCGCCGGGCAGGGGGTCCCCGAGTCGGTGTCCACGGCGGGGAACACCGACGGCATCACCCGCTTGCTGGACGCCATGCAGCGCGTAGACCGCGGCCTGGTGTTCGTGAACCTGGTGGACTTCGACATGCTCTACGGGCACCGCAACGATCCCCAGGGGTACGCCGACGCCCTGCGGGAGTTCGACCGGGCGGTGCCCGAGATCAAGCGCCACGCCCGCCCTGGGGATCTGGTGCTGATCACCGCGGATCACGGCAACGACCCCACCTACCCGGGCACGGATCACAACCGGGAGTACGTGCCGCTGCTGGTCTGGGGTCCCCGGGTCCGCCCGATGGACCTCGGCGTCCGCGACACCTTCGCGGATGTGGGCGCCACCGTGGCGGCGGTCTTCGGCGTGCAGGCCCCGCCGCTGGGCAAGAGCCTGCTGGGGCTCATCGCGTGAGCGGCCGATTGCGGCTTCGGCGGAGGGCGGGCTCACCACGAGGGGCCCTGCCGCGCGGAGCGCACGCGGCGCACGGAGCGTGCGGGGCGCAGGCCGCACGTGCAGCGCTGGCGGCGCTCGCAGCCCTGGCGGCGCTTATCGTGAGCAGCGGTGAGGCCCGGGCGCGCTTCAGTCAGGCCGGGGACGCTCCGAGCCGGGGGCTGCTGATCCCCGGCGCCTCCTCCACCCTGAGCCGCTCCGCCGCGGCGGGGGTGGAGATCAACCCCGCCCAGGGGGGTTGGCTGCGCTCCTGGGAGCTGCAGGTGGGCCACACCGAGCTCGCCCCCGACGCGCGCTTTATCGGGACGGGCACCGGCGTGTTTTTCAGCTACCGGCTGCCCTGGGTGCACCTCGGCGTCACCGCCGGCGCTCAGCTCCTGCGGCCGGCGCGGGGCTTCGGGGAGCGCTACCCCGACGCGGGCAAGCTGAGCCTCGCGCTGGCCTACGCCCCCACGCCGTGGGTCTCCTTCGGCCTCGCCGGCCACGTGTTCGTGGCGCCCCAGGCACCGGGGCACATCAACGGGCTCACCACGCTGGACGCCGGATTGACCCTGCACCCGGCCCCGTGGCTGGCCCTGGCCGTGGTGGGCCGCGACCTCACGAACCCGAGCTGGGCCGGGCTGCCGCTGCAGCGGGTCTGGGACCTGGAGCTCGGCATCCGTCTGCTGTCTTCGGGGC
>CAYFWA010000689.1:0-4184 GCA_964346625.1 uncultured Myxococcales bacterium | reverse complement strand
CATCCCCCCTCGCCCCGAAAAAGCGCGGTTTTTCGGGGCTCACCCCCAATCACCTAAGGCTTCGCGCCGCTGCAGGGAAAGCTGTCTTGTTGGCGATTATCACGTTTTCGGTCCTACGAGACCCATGAACGGTTACGCGCGGAGAACCCGTGGGGGATGGCCTCGGTTGCTTGACTTGTGGTATTTTTTCGGGAATGAGAGCTTGAATAGTAGGCTCTGATTCGGTTTCCGGCGTGGCGGCGTTCACGGCGCCCGTGTGCGGGAGCCCGACGGTCTGTGGGCGCTTGGCGCGAAGGTCGCCATCGCGCCGCGGGCCGACTATAAAAATGCTTTGGATTTCGGTTGCCTATGCCTTCTTGGTCGAATAACTCCCGTCGCAACTGCCGGATGGTCGCCCGCCTGCGGGGGCCGCGCGAGGGGGCGCTTCGCTCCCCGGCGCGGCGCGCCGGGATCGGCGCGCTCTTCGGTCTCATCGGGTTGATTGGCCTGGGCGGGCTCGGGGGGGCGCTGCCGGGCTGCACCACCGAGCCCGACGCGCTGCTTTTGACCCTGTCGGCCGAGGGCCGGGTGGACAGCTACAGCCTCCGGGTGCTCGACGCCCGGGATCTGGAGGTGCGCTACTCCACCCTCAACGAGCCGGTGGACGTGGACAACCCCCTGCGCGACATCAGCCAGCCGGGCCAGGCGCTGAAGCTGGCCGTCCGCTTCGAGCGGCCCGGTACCTATGTGGTTCACATCGCGGGGTTTTCCCACGATCTCACCCAAACCTGGACCCGCCAGGTGCGCGTGTCGGGCACCCAGAAGCTGCGGGCCCGGCTGCACCCCCTGGTGGGGGGCGACGACGACCGGGACACCTTCCCCTCGCAGCAGGCCTGCGAGCGGCTCGCTCCCGACGGGCTGCGCTGCGACGTGGTGGACTGCGACGACGCCGATCCGGACATCTATCCCGGCGCGCCCGAGCGCTGCGGCAACGGGATCGACGAGAACTGCGACGGCGAGGACCGGGTCTGTGCCGACGCCGACGGCGACGGCGCCACCGAGGACGTGGACTGCGACGACCAGGACCCCGAGCGGTTTCCGGGCAACCCCGAGGCCCCCAACCGCTGCACCGGCCTGGAGGACCCCCGCTGCGACGACGGCATCGACCAGGACTGCGACGGGGTGGACGTTCGCTGCGAGACCGACGACGACTGCGACGGCAGCTCTCCGCCCTGGGACTGCAACGACGACGATCCGCGCATCTACCCCGGCGCGGGTGAGATCTGCGGCAACCAGCTCGACGACGATTGCAACGGCGAGGTAGACGAGGGGTGCGTGCCCTGCGACCTGGACGGGGATGGCTATCTGCGTGACGACGCCGCCGCGGGTTGCATTCCGGATCCGGCGGAGCTGGACTGCGACGACACCGACGCCGGCCGCTCTCCGGGGAGCACCGCGGACTGCGGCGGAGACGAGGGTCACCCGGTGTGCGCCCGCCGCGGCATGTGCGACGGGGAGGACAACGACTGCGATGGCCTGGTGGACGAGGGCTGCGCCGGGGCCACCTGCGACTTCGACGGGGACGGCTACCTGCGCGACGACGCCGGGGCCGGTTGCCATCCGCCCCCCGGGCAGGAGGACTGTGACGACACGGACGCGAGCTTCTACCCTGGCGCCCCGGATCGGTGCGACGACGGCCTCATCCAGAACTGCAACCTCGACACGGCCTGCGCCGACGACCACGACGGGGACGGCTACAACGCCACCGACGGCGACTGCGACGACGACGATCCCGACGTGTACCCCTTCGCCCCCGAGATCTGTGACGGCAAGGACAACGACTGCGACGGCCTCACCGACGAGGGGAACCCCGACGGCCTCACCGGGGCGCCCATCCCCGAGGACGCCCACTGCAACCACTCCTTCGTCGGACGCTGCGGTGAGCAGCCCTACGGCCGCTGCGTGTGCACGCGCCAGCTCCCCCCGCTGCTCACCAGCGTGGAGAACCGAATGAACTGCGTGGCCTACGGGGAGGACGTGTCCGCCGCGGCGCCGCGGTGCTTTTTCGCAATCGTCCCGGCGATGGAGCGCTGCGACGCAACCGACTGGAACTGCGACGGTGCGCCGGACTCGCCCACCGGCGATCCCCCCCTGGTGGAGCTGGGCGCGCCCTGCGGGCAATCCACCGGCGCCTGCGTGGCCGGGGAGGTGATGGGCTGCGATTTGGACGCCACCGCGATGGGCGCCTTCAACCCACATTTCGTGTGCAGCCCCGACCACGTGGCCCCGGCTGCCGAGATCTGCAACGGCCTGGACGACGACTGCGACGGGGATCTACCCGCCGACGAGCTGGACGCCGACGGCGACGGCCGGCTGCCCTGCACCGGCTGCCCCCCCTCGCCGGAGATGGCGCCGGGCCTGGTGGGCTGCAACGACTGCGCCCCCGATGATCCGCTGCGCTACCCGGCCGCTCCAGAGCTGTGCAACGGCCTGGACGACGACTGCGACGGCTCCACCGCCGACGACGGCGAGGATCACTGCGGCAGCTTCCCCTGCTGCCCCGGGGTGGGGTGTCAGGACATCCAGAACGACTTCAACCACTGCGGTGGTTGCGGCCAGGCCTGCCACCACCTGGGGGCCGACGCCTGCGTCAACGCGCAGTGTAGCTGCAACGGCGGAGCCGCCTGCGAGCCCGGCAAGGTGTGCCGCGACGGCGGCTGCCACTGTGATCCGGGGTTTTGCTTTGGCTGCTGCTGGTACGACGAGTGCATTCCGCTGGTGGACCAGGGCAGCGATCACTGCGGCGGCGGCGGCGAGCTGTGTCGGCCCTGCTCGGGGAGCTGCATCGGCGGGACCTGTTACTGACGGCCGCCACGGAGCCGGCGATGCCTCGCGTCGGCGCTGCTCAGCCGGCAGGCACCACGTACAGCTCGGTCTGGGGCTCGCTGAGGTAGCGGCAGCCGTCGGCGGTGACCACCACGATCTCCTCCATGGTGGCGATGCCGTGCTCGGCGATGGGCAGTCTCGGCTCCAGCGTGTAGATCTGGCGCTCCTCCACGGGCAGGTGGGCCCGGTCGCCGTAGCGCTCCCAGGCCGGCGCTAGCAGCCCGGCGCCGTCGTGGGCGGTGCGGCCCACCTGGTGCCCCAGGGCGTGGGGGTACTCCTCGTAGCCGGCGCCGGTGATGTGCCCGCGGGCCACCGCGTCCACCTGGTGGCCGGGCACGCCGGGGGCCAGCACGTCGGCGGCCTGGCGGATGGCGTCGCGGATGGTCTCGAAGCCCCGGATCACCGCCGCCGGGGGCTCGGCCTCGCCGGCGCGCGCGAAGTACCAGGTGCGCTGCATGTCCGAGCAGTAGCCGTCCACCTTCACGCCGAAGTCCACGTTCATCACGTGGCCGGGGGCGATGGGGGTGTCGGTGGGCCCGGCGTGGGCGCCCGCGGAGTCCGGTCCGGTGAACACCGCCGGGCAGTGCGACGGCTCCCAGGCGGGACCCAGGCCCCGGGCCTTCATCTCGGCGACGATGAGGTCGGCCACCTCGCGCTCGGTGAGCCCCACCCGCAGCTTCGGGGTGAGAGCGTCGAAGATCTCCTGGGTGACCTTGCAGGCCGCCTCCACCCGATCGATTTCGGCCGGGCTCTTGCGACCGCGCAGGGCGGCGAGCACCGCCTCCGAGGAGCAGGCGCGCTCCAGGTAGGGGGTCCCCGCGAGCAATTCCTCGAGCAGCAGGTACATCCCGTGGGTGAGCCCGTCGGCCAGCTCGCTGCCTGGGGAGTAGTTGAGGGCCAACTCGCCGGGATCGAGCTGTTCGAGCACTTGGCGCAGATCCGCGCGCACGCCGCCCTTATAGCCGATGACCCGCGGGAACACGCCGGTGCGCTCGATGCGTGCCACGTCCAGGCTGCCCACGATGGCGATGCGCTGGCCGTCGGCGGAAAACAAAAAGGCCGACTGCCAGGTCACGTTCTCGCCCACCACCGTGTCCAGGCTCGGGTCGTGCATGGCCTCGGACTCGCGCACGAAGATCATCCACACGTCCACGCCTTTTTCCTTGAGGATGGCGGGCACCTGCTGGGCTTTCTCGAGGATCATTGGGTCGGATTGCACGGTCATGGCTTGGCTCCTGCGGGGCGGGCGGCCCCAGACGCGGTCCCGGCACCCGGCTCCAGGACGCCGTGAAAATAGCAGGGATTGAACCTCAATGCAT
>CAYFWA010000688.1:1815-4206 GCA_964346625.1 uncultured Myxococcales bacterium | reverse complement strand
CTGACAGAGCTGACAGATCTGACAGAGCTGACAGATCTGACAGAGCTGACAGAACGGACGAAGCTGATCCCATGGCGTTTGGCGGCGGGCGGAGCGTGCTCTCAGCCACGCTGCAGTTGGCCGCGCTCGTCGGCGCGGCCTGCGTGGCGCTGGCGACCTCGGCCGGAGAGGCGAACGACGAGGAGTCGGTCCCGGGGGGCGGTCCCCCCGGGGAGGAAACCTCCATGGGCGGGGACGACGAGGTGGACTTCACGGAGGTGACAGAGCCGACCACCATCGTCACGGGGGGAGACGACTTCGTGCTCACCGCCGATGGCGAAACCATCTTGACCCTCGTCTCGCAGTGGCACGGCGGCGGCGGGCAGGCTACCGAGCTCCAGTCGCGCAAGCTGGTGGCCATCGAGGCCCGGACGGGCGACCGGGTCGCGGAGCTGGATGTACGGGACGCGGGTGCCTTCGGCGTCGTTTTGCTGGCCGATCCGCATCAGCTCGTCCTGGTGCGGCGCGACGATGCCGGTCTCATCACCGGCCTCGAAGGAATCCAGCTCCCCTCGATGACCGTGCAGTGGACCCACCAACCACGAATACCGGCCAACACCGTGCGCATGTCGCCATCGGGCCGCTACGCGGCTTTCTGGAAGGCGGCCCGGCTGGGGTGGGTGGCGTGGGACCTTCAGCTCTCGGTGAACGAGCTGCGCGTCTCTGTCGAGGAGATCGCTCCGGGGAACGCATGGACCGAGTATTCCACGCCCACCGGAGTCGCCGAGGTCATCGCGGCGCCGGATTCCAGCGCCTTTTTCATCGCCCTCAGCACCCGGGACTATGACAGTGATCCTCCCCGATACTGGATGGACGTCATGCGTGTCGAGCTGACCCCGAGCCTCACGACCACTACGCGGACCCTCCAACGAGCGGGTCACGCCTCCGACTCGGAGATCATCGGAGGCTCGAATCTGCGCCTCTCGCCCGATGGCCAACAGCTCGTCTTCTCGGGTTGCAGCTTCACCACCGGGACCTGCAACGCGCGCTGGTTCCTGCTGGACGCCGACACCCTGCAGCCCGACGGAGACCTCCGCGCGGCGGGCGGCGCGGCGTTTGCTTCGGGACGGAACCTGGCGGTGGGGTGGGACGGCCTCTCCAGCGACGAAGGAAAAATCTGGGTGACGACCTGCATTTTCTCCTCGGACCCTGCGGACAGCGTGGACCACTGGCTGCTAACGGTGGATCGGGACACCCTCGACGCCACCCCCTACGACCTGCCGAAGCTGGCGCCCTACTACTTCGCCACCCGCGACGGCGCTTTCATCGTGACCTCGGTGGAAAACTGCGATGACGAGGAGCTGTGGGCCATCAATCTCGAGACGCAGGAGGCCAGCCCCATCCGCTACGCCGACCATAGCCTGCACCAGTTCACGGTCATGGAGGACCACCGGACCGTCTACTCCGTGGACCTGGGCGTCCTGGAGCGTATCGACCTCACGACCCTCGAGTCCACCCCTGGCTCGTTCACGCGCTGGGTCTCCCGGATCAATCGCCTGCCCGGGAGTCGCTACCTGGTGCTGGCCGGACCCGAGCTGCTGGTGTTTTACCTCTGGGACACGCACCTCGACTCGACGGTCTGGCAGCTCGATCTCGGCGGTGGCGCACAGGGGGCACAGCCACCGTCGCCTCCCCCGCCGTACGCAGCTCCAGGTAGCTCGGAGCCCGCGTCACCGCCCCACCGTTGGTCCGTGCCCATGCCCCGCGCCGCCAGGCAGCTCGTCCCGCACGCTCCGCTGGCTCCCCCCCGCTCGCCTCGCCTCCAACGTCCGCGCCGTCCGGGGGGCGCCGCTGGGCTCGAGCTCCGTTTCTGAAAACCAACCAACCAACCAACCAACCAACTCCAACTCCAACTCCAACTCCAGCTCCAACTCCAACTCCAACTCCAACTCCTCGATACACCCTGTTTCTGATTTCGTGGTGCTTCGGTGAGGCTTGCAGCTCTGAACGATATTCAATATCATTCATATTATCATGGCGCGCGACTCCGGACAGCGAGCGCGGCAGATCCTGCTTGCCGCTGAGAAGCTCCTGAAACACTACGGCTTCAACAAGACGACGGTGTCGGACATCGCCCGGGAGGCGGCGGTGGGGGTGGGCACGGTGTACCTGCACTTCGCGTCCAAGGACGACATCGTGGCCGCCCTGGCGGCGCAGCGGCACGAGCACGTGTTGCGGTCGATGCGACGGGTCGCCCAGGGGTCTGGGCCCTACGGAGACCGGCTGCGCGTCCTGCTCGAGGTGAGGCTCGAGCACTTCGCGCGGTACCTCGAGGATGGCCAGCATGGCCGCGACCTGGTGAGGCTCGAGCACTTCGCGCGGTACCTCGAGGATGGCCAGCATGGCCGCGAC
>CAYFWA010000688.1:0-1715 GCA_964346625.1 uncultured Myxococcales bacterium | reverse complement strand
GGTGAGGCTCGAGCACTTCGCGCGGTACCTCGAGGATGGCCAGCATGGCCGCGACCTGGTGTCCTGTGCGTGCCCTGCGGTGGGGCAGATCCATGACGAGTTCCGGCGCGCGGAGCGGGAGCTGCTGAGCGGGTTCCTGGAGCAGGCCACGCGCGCCGGCGAGTTCGACGTCTCCGACCATACGCTCGTGGCGCGCATGATTCTGCAGCTTTGCGATCAGATTACCGACGACGGCTCCTTGCGTCGGGACGGGCAGGAGATGTCGCGCCGGCTACGGGTGACCCACGAGGTCCTGCTGCGCGGCCTGGCGATCAGGTAGATCTCCGCTTTACATCATCTCTCGACCTGAGCTAAATAATTTCAGCTAGTTTCGTCGATGTGAACGGGGGGGGGCTTTCGCGCGGACCGCCTCGGTCTCATGTTCTTTCAAGTTCGATGGACATGTACTACATTGACGAACGCGTGAATAAAATTATATTTCGTTCATGAATCACAAGTCGACCTCCCAAGGTGGGGCTCGGCTCAGGAGCCAAGATGATGAGTTCCAATACGCATGATGCGCATGATGCACGCACCGACGAAATCGATGTCCGGGACATCGAGATTCCCACGGACGCGCTGCCGCTGCTCCCCTTCCGCGAGGGCGTGCTGTTTCCGTCCACCATCGTGACGGCCCCGGTGGGTCGCTCGAAGTCCCTGTCCATGCTCCGCGAGGTCAACAACGGTGACCTGTTGGTGGTGGGGGTGCAGCGGGATGCCAAAGAGACGGATCCCGCGCTAATGGATCTGTTCCCCATCGGCACCCTCGCCAAGATCCAGCGGATCCAGCAGATCGCCCCCCGTCGCTACCACTTCACGCTGCAGGGGATCCGGCGGGTGTCGCTCGAGCGGATGCTCGAGGATCACCCCTACTGGAAGGTCGAGGTCTCCGAAGCCCAAAAGGCCCCGGGAGACCGGGTGATGGTCCAGGCGGCGGTCGACCTCGTGCTCGAGACCGTGGAAGAGCTCGAGCCCACGGTCAGCGATGACGCCAAGCGCCTGCTGGATCCCAAGGTGGCCGGCCAGAATCCAGGGCGCCTCGCCGACGTGGTGGCGGCTTCGCTGGGGCTGCCCGCCGACAAGGAGATCGAGGTCCTGCTCGAGCTCGACCTCGCCGCGCGCCTGCGCCGCGTGCTCGAGCTGCTGCGAGAGGCCAAGACCCTCGCCGAGATCAAGGAGAAGATCGCCAGCGAGATGCAGGGCGAGATGGGCCGCCAGCAGCGCGAGGTGCTGCTGCGACAGCAGCTCAAGGCCATCCAGAAGGAGCTCGGGGACGACGAGGGCAACGACGACGTCGCGGCTCTCGAGGAGAAGCTGCAGGAGGCCGGCCTGCCCGAGGAGGTGCAGGAGGCCGCCGACCGCGAGCTCGGCCGGCTCAAACGCATCAGCCCGCAGCAGGCCGAGCACAACGTTATCCGCAACTACCTCGAGCTCATCGCCGAGCTGCCCTGGTCCAAGCGCGCCGAGCTCAACGACGACCTCGACGCGGTGGCCGAGAAGCTCGACGCGGACCACTACGGCCTCGAGGACGTGAAAAAGCGGATCCTCGAGCACCTGGCGGTGCGCAAGATGACCCAGAGCGACCGCGGCGCCATCCTGAGCCTGGTGGGCCCGCCGGGCACCGGCAAGACGTCCCTCGGGCAGTCCATCGCCGACGCCACCAGCCGCCCCTTCGT
>CAYFWA010000687.1:0-4206 GCA_964346625.1 uncultured Myxococcales bacterium | reverse complement strand
TTCGGTGCTCTAGCTCCCCCCCATTTCCCTGACTACTCCCAGCGGATCGTGCCGAACAGGGGAGCGTCTTTCAGGTTGGGGCGGATCCGGCACAAAAAGCCGTGCTGGCCGCTGGTGGTGCACTCGATGTTGCCCCGGTAGCGGTGGACCCCAGCCTCGAGCTCCTCTTGCCAGACCAGGGGTGCGGGGAGGCCGTGGGGAATGCCCTGGTTTTCGTCCACCAGCCCGGCGTAGGCCTCCACCGTCACCGTCTCCTTTTCCAGCCTCCCGAGGCGCACGCGGGCCTCCACCGTGATCCAGGAGCCCACCGGTCGGTCCCGGGGGCTGTCGAGAAGCTGCACGTCCTCCACGGCCACGCTGGACCAGCTGCGGTTCACCTGGTCCAGCCAGGCGGCCTGCTGGCGAACCTGCGCGAAGTCCTGGGCGGTGAGCCGGTGGAAGCTCTCGGTGGCGGGTCGGTAGTAGCGCTCGTGGTACTCCTGGAGCATCCGGCCGGTGTTGTAGACGGGGCCGAGCTCGGCGATGGAGTGCTTCATGCGCTTGATCCACTCGCGCGGCAACCCGTTGACGTCCCGGTTGTAAAACAGCGGCAGGATGTCCGACTCCAGCACGCGATAGAGGGCCTGGGACTCCACCTGATTGCGGTAGGTCGGATCCTCGTACTCCTCCCCGGAGCCGATGGCCCAGCCGAGCTTGGGATCATAGCCCTCGGCCCACCACCCGTCGAGGATGGAGCAGTTGAGCCCGCCGTTGAACACCACCTTCATGCCGCTGGTGCCGCTGGCCTCCATGGGGCGCTGGGGCGTGTTGAGCCAGACGTCCACTCCCCCCACCAGGTAACGGGCCACCTCGATGTCATAGTCCTCCAGAAACACCATGCGTCGCCGCACGGTGGGCTCCTCGGAGAAGTGGACGATCTCCTGGATGAGCCGCTTTCCCGGCTCGTCCAGGGGGTGGGCCTTGCCCGCGAACACGATCTGGATTGGCCGGCTGGGATGGGACAGCAGGCGTTTGACGCGCTCGCAATCCTCGAGGATTAGGGCGGCCCGCTTGTAGGTGGCGAAGCGCCGGGCGAAGCCGATGGTGAGCGTATCGGGGTCGAGCACCTCCTGGGCCACGTCCAGGTCGGCCCCGACGATGCCCCGCGCCGTGAGCTGCGCGTGGAGCCGCTGGCGGGCGAAGGACACCAGGCGGGCGCGGCGGTTCTCGTGGGTGCGCCATAGCTCGGCGTCCGGGATATCGTGGACCTTGCGCCAGGCCTTTTTGTTGGCGGGCTCCTCCTCCCAGCTCCGCCCGAGGTATCGGTTGTACAGCGTGGCCATCTCCGGGGACGTCCAGGTGGGCGCGTGGACGCCGTTGGTGATGGAGCCGATGGGGATTTCGTGAATGGGGATCTCGGGGGTGATGGCGTGGAACATCCCGCGGGTGACCTCGCCGTGCAGCGCGCTCACGCTGTTGATGTAGCGGGCGTTGCGGCCGGCGAGCAGGGCCATGTTGAAGCGGGCGGTCTCGTCGGAGGGGTTGCCGCGGCCCAGCGCCATGAGCTCATCGAAGCGGATGCCCAGGGGCTCTAGGTGGGGGCCGATGTACTTGCGCATCAGCTCCTCGGAAAACAGGTCGAAGCCCGCCGGCACCGCGGTGTGGGTGGTGAAAACGTTGCTCGCGGCGCACAGGATGCGCGCCTCGCTGTAGGTGAGGTCGTGGGCCTTCATGGTGCGCCGGATGCGCTCGATGGCCATGAAGGCCGAGTGCCCCTCGTTCATGTGGTAGACGATGGGCTCGAGGCCCAGGGCGGCGAGCGCCCGCACGCCGCCGATGCCCAGCAACATCTCCTGCTGGATCCGGTCCTCCCGGTCGCCGCCGTACAGGTAGTCGCCGATGTCCTGGTCGGCTTTTTTGTTTTGCGGGATGTTCGTGTCCAGCAAGATGATGCGGGCCCGCCCCACCTGCACGCGCCAGATCTGGGCGAAGACCTGTCGGCCGGGGTACTCCACCGCGATGGTGATCGGCTCGCCCTCACCGTCGCGTTCCAGCGTCAGGGGCATGTTGTAGAAGTCGTTGGCCTCGTAGCGCTCCTGCTGCCACCCGTCAGTGTTCAGGTACTGGTGGAAGTAGCCCTTTTGGTACAAAAGCCCGATGCCCACCAGCGGGATCCCCAGATCCGAGCAGGACTTCACGTGATCACCCGAGAGGATCCCGAGGCCGCCGGAGTAGATGGGCAGGCAGCGGGCCAGGCCGAACTCCGCGGAGAAGTACGCTACGCCGGGGCGCTCGTCGTCCACCGGTCCGTGTCTCTCCTGATGCCAGGTGGTGCGGGTGAGATACTGCTGGCTGGACTGCCAGGCCTGCTCGAGGTGGTGCAAGAACCCGTCGTCCCCGGCCAGCTCGTTCAGCCGTTCCTGGCGTACCCGGCCGAGCAGCAGCATCGGGTTGTGCTGCGTCTGCTCGAGCAGGTCGGGATCGATGCGTCGAAAGAGTTGCATCAGCTCCGGGTCGAAGGACCACTGGAGATTGGTTGCGAGCTGTCCGAGCCGCTCGAGGGTCTCGGGCAGCCGGGGGACGACGTTGAACAGGTGTGCGGTCGGCATGGCGTCTCCCTCGTTAGTGTATCTGTGGTGAGTTACTAAACAAGCATGCTAAATTGCAAGAGGAAAATGAAGACTCCCCGGTCAGGCCCCGCCTGGGTGTCCACTCGGTGGCCTTCAGTATACAGGCATTTCGGGTGCCTTTCACGCGAACATCGGCAGGGTCACTCCAAATACTCATCCGACGGGGCTCATGCCGGCGCCGCTCGTTTCTGCGAGCAACCCGCCCTGGCGGATGGGGGCGGTCCGTGGATGGCGCCGCTCGTTTCTGCGAGCAACCCGCCCTGGCGGATGGGGGCGGTCCGTGGATCCGACGGTACCGCTCGATCGCGTCAATGGCGTGGTGGAGCCCGTCGGTGGGCGGGAGCCTTTCGAAGCTGCTGCAGGGTCTCACGGGCGAGCTGCTGGACTTCCTCGTGGGCGTGGCTGTCGGCGGTCATCTCCAGGAACGCCTCGGCCTCACGCCCCCCGAGCTGTCCCAGCACGCCGATGACCTTGCGGAGCCGCTGCTCGTCCCCGCCGCGCGTGTAGCGGATGAGCGCCGGAGCGGCCGCCGGCTCGCCGATTTCGGCCAGGGCGCCCAGACACAGATCCCGGATCCGCTGCCGCGGATCGCTTCGCAGCACCTTCTCGATGGCGGGCCGCGCCGCGGCGAGTCGGCGCATGGCCGCGATCTGGAGGGCCAGCTCGCGGATGTCCAGCGCGTCGGGGCTGCTGGAGGCCGGCGCCGCCGATCCCAGCCGGAGCAGGGCCACGAGACCCGGCAGGCCGAGGTCGGCCTGGATCGTGAGCTGGCCCGGGATCAGCAGCGGCTGCCAGACGTCCACCTGCCCGGTCCAGCCCTGGTCCAGCTCATCGAGCCGCGACGTGCGGATGGCGTGCGTCACCAGCGCAGCCGGCGCAGTCCGCAACCGCCCCTCGAGCCCCATGGCGCGCAGCACCTCGGCCACGGCGCGGGCGAGCAGCTGCCGATACAGCGATCGCAGGCCGCGCAGCTTCTCCACGACGTAGACCTTCTCCTGCAGCGCGTTGCTCAGCGCGGCCGGCTCGTCCGGCGGGGCGGACTTGCGGCGAAGCTGCGCGGCCACCAGCACCGAGGCCTTGCCCTTTTCCGAGCCCACGATGGACTGCAGCTCCAGATCCAGCCGCAAGGTGTGCGCCACGCCCTGCTCCGGCCCCGCTTGGTCCCCCTCGTCGAGGGTGAATCCGGGTTGGGCCGCCACGATCTGGCCCACCATCCGGTGCAGCTCCTTGCGCTGGAACCGTACCACCTGGTCGTTGGGAGACGTCCGGTCTCGCACCCGCAGCTCCACGATCCGCAGCGCGGCGCGGCGGGAACGCTCCTTGCCGGGATCCAGCGGTTTCGGCGCGCCTTTTGACGCCTCCTTCGACCCCTCGTCGTTGCAACCAGCCGAGCCCTGGACGGCGACGGCCGTGAGCAGCAGCGAGGCCAGGGCGGCGGTCCACCCGATGGCAACGGATCGCCCCCGCGGCCGCGCTGCCACGCACGACGCTCTCGGTTTTCCGCAGGAAGCTAGGCCCCGATCACGAATTATCTGATCGTTTAGGCCGCTGATCCATCCCGGCTGGCTGCGTGAGCTCGCTTCGCTCGCGGGTCTGG
>CAYFWA010000686.1:0-4214 GCA_964346625.1 uncultured Myxococcales bacterium | reverse complement strand
CGACCGTGACCCGCGGCTCATCTTGCGCCAGCGCCAGGCGCAGGGCCTGCAGGCCGCCGCCAGCGTGGAGCGCCAGCAGGCCGAGCTCGCCAAGGCCCGGGACCTGCTCCGCCGCCTCGAGCGCCTGCGCAAGGACCAGCTCGTGTCCCAGGAGGAGCTGGACAACGCCCGCATCGGCGTGCAGAGCGCGGAGGCAGCGCTGGCCGCAGCCCGGGCCCAGGCCGCCCAGCACCACGTGGAGCAGCTCGCGGCGCGGCGGGACCTGGCGCGCACCGTGGTCCGCGCGCCCTTCGACGGCCAGATCTCCCAGCGCTTCGTGGAGGTGGGCGACCGCGTGGCCGTGGGCACCCCGGTGGCGGAGCTGGTGGGGGGCGCCGGCGTGGAGCTGCGGCTCTACCTGCCCGTGTCCCAGGTGAGCCGGGTGCTGCCCGGGACCCCCCTGCGCTACCGGCTCGCCGAGCAGGGAGGCGCGTGGCACGAGGCTCGCATCAGCCGGGTGCTGCCCGGGGCCGACCCCCGCTCGCGCAATCAGACCGCCGTGGTGGCCCTGAAGCAGCCCCCCGCGAGCTTCGCGCCGGGCCTGGCGGTGGAGGCCGAGCTCGCGGTGGGCCGCATCCCCCGGGCCCTGCTGGTGAGCCGGGACGCCCTCACGCGCTATGGCAACCGCTGGGTGGTCTTTCGGGTCGAGGGGGGAAAGGCCCGGCGCATCCCCGTGGTGATCCTCGCCGAGGCGGGCCGCCAGGCCGCCGTCACCGGGCCCTTGAAACCGGGTCACAAGGTCGTGGTGGTGGGCAACGAGACCCTGTTTCCCAACGCGCCGGTGAACGTGGTGAACCGCAAGAAGATGGCCCGGGGCGGGCCGCGACCCCGGGGGAGGCCGCGGCCCTGACGGCGAGGGCTGGATCCGCTCATGAATCCCCTGCGTGGCGCCATCCGCTTTCCGCACACCGTCGCGGTGGTCACCCTGCTCGCCGTGCTGTTCGGGGGTCTGTCGCTGCGGCGGGTGCCCCTGCAGATGCGCCCCTCCATCGACCAGCCCGAGGTCACCGTCACCACGCGGTACCCCGGCGCCTCCCCCTCGGAGGTGGAGGACAAGATCACCCGCCCCATCGAGGAGGAGCTCAACACCGTCCAGGGGGCGCGGCGCCTCTCGTCCACCTCGTCCCAGGGCCGCAGCCGGATCACGGTGGAGTTCGATCTGAGCGTGGACCGCGACGCGGCCCTGGTGGACGTGCTCAACAAGCTCGGCCAGGTGCCGGATCTGCCCGAGGAGGCCACGCGGCCGGTGGCCGAGGCCATCTCCAGCGACACCAGCCAACCCATCATGTGGATCGGGCTGCGCGCCACGGATCGGGTCCCCGACCCCGCGGCCCACGTGAACCGGATGCGCGCCCTGGTGGACGACGTCATCGAGCCGCGCTTCCGGCGGGTCCCCGGCGTGGGGAGCCTCATCATCAGCGGCGGGCAGGAGCGCGAGGTCCGCATCATCGTGGATCTGCCACGCCTGGCCCAGCGGCGCATCCCGCTGTCCGAGGTCATCCGCGTGATCCGCGAAAGCCACCTCACGGTGCGGGGTGGCCCCCTGGAGTCGGGCAAGCGCGAGTACGTGGTGTGGACCAAGGGCCGCGAAAACAGCCTCGCGAGCGTGGGCAACATCGTGCTCGCCCGCACCCGCCAGGGGGTGGTGCGCGTGCACGACGTGGCCCAGGTGGTGGCGGGGCACAAGCGGGTGCAGACCATCATGCGCCAGAACGGCGAGGGCGCCATCGCCCTCGGCGTCCTGCGCAAGACCGGCGCCAACGTGCCCGCCACGGCGGAGCGGCTGGAGCAGACCGTGGCCGAGGTCAACCGCGACTTCGCCCAGCGGGACCTGCCCTACCGGCTCCACGTGCTGTTTACCGAGGTGACCTACATCGACGACGCGGTGTCCCTGGTCACCCAGAACCTGCTCATCGGCAGCGGCCTGGCGGTGCTGGTGCTGCTGCTGTTTCTGGGATCGGCCCGCTCGGTGCTGGTCATCGGCATCTCCATCCCGGTGTCCCTCATCACCGTGTTCATCGTGCTCGAGGCCTTCGACCGGAGCATGAACATCGTGAGCCTCGCGGGCCTGGCGTTCGCGGTGGGCATGGTGGTGGACAACGCCATCGTTGTGCTCGAAAACATCTTCCGCAAGCTCACCGAAGGCGAGGAGCCCGAGGAGGCCGCCTACCAGGGGACCCGGGAGGTGGCCCTGGCCGTGGCCGCCTCCACGGTCACCACGGTGGCCGTGTTCCTGCCCATCGTGTTCCTCGAGAGCGAGGCCGGCCAGATCTTCAAGGACATCGCCATCGCCATCGCCTGCGCGGTGATCTTCTCGCTGCTCGCGTCGCTCACGCTCATCCCCACGCTCTCGCGGCTGCTGCTGCGAAGGCCCACCGAGCCCAGGTTTCGCCTCGCCCCCCACGTGCTCGTGCGCCGGCTCGGCCAGTGGTCCGAGGCCCGCTACTACCGCCTGCTGGGGTGGGTGGTGGGCCGGGGCAACGGCCCGGTGCGGGCGGCGGTGGCCGTCACGGTGCTGTCCGGCTTCCTGATCAGCCTGGCTTGGCTCCCGCCCTCGGAGTATCTGCCAGGGGGCAACCGGCGGCTGATCATCACCCTGGCGAAGCCGCTGCCCGGCATGCGCCTCGAGCAGACCAGCGAGTCCATCCGCCCCCTGGAGCAGTTCCTGCTCGCCCAGCCCGAGACCGAGCGCATCTTCACCGTGTTCAACCCCCGCTTCAGCGCGGTGGGGTGTGTGCTCACCGACGAGCACGGCAGCGAGGAGGACATCGAGCAGATGCTCCGCCGGATCCGCCGCAAGACCGCCGATCTGCCGGGGTTTCGGTTCCTGTTCCCCATCAAGGCCAGCATCTTCCGGGTCCCGGGCAAGCAGTTCGAGGTGGAGCTGCGCGGCCCGGAGCTCGACCGCCTGGCCAAGCTGTCGCGCCTGCTCTCGGGGCGGCTGCGGTCCGTGGAGGGGGTGGTGGGCGTGCGCAGCGACTTCGAGGGGGGGGGCCTCAACCTGGAGGTCAAGCCCGACCGCGCAGCCCTGTCGGAGCAGGGCATGACCCCGGCGCAGCTCGCCGACGCGGTGCAAGTGGCCCTGGGGGGCCTCAAGGTGGGGGCCTTCCTGGATCGAGGCCGCGAGATCGATCTCACCCTCATCGGCCCGGAGCACCACTTCCACCGCCCCGCTGCCTTGACGGAGCTGCCCCTGGCCACCGGCCGCACCCCCGGTCAGGGCGATGTCGCGTACCTGAGCAACCTGGCCCGGGTCCGCACCGAGCGCGGCCCCACCGAGATCCACCGGGTGGAGATGCAGCGGGCGGTGACCCTCACCGTGAACCTCGAGCGCGACGCCGCCCTGGGCGACGTGATGGAGCGGGTGGAGGCCCAGGTGCTCGCCCCCCTGCGCCGGGCCCTGCCCTCCACCTACCAGCTCAAGCTCGGCGAGACCGCCGACCGCCTCCGCGAGACCCTCGGCGAGCTGAGCGGCTCTTTTCTGCTCGCGCTGCTCATCTCGTATCTGTTGATGGTGGCCCTGTTCCGATCCTTCGGCTACCCGCTGATCATCCTCACCTCGGTGCCCATGGGCGCCACCGGCGCCTTCCTGCTCGTCTCCTGGACCGGCGTCTCCTTCGACACCATCACCATGCTGGGGCTCATCATCCTGGCGGGCATCGTGGTCAACAACGCCATCCTGGTGGTGCACCAGTCCCTGCGCCTACGTCGGGAGGGTCTCCCCTTCGAGGAGGCCGTGCGCCAGGGCGCCGTGTCCCGGCTGCGCCCCATCGTCATGACCGTCACCACCAGCGTGCTGGGCATGCTCCCCCTCGCCCTGGGCTCCGGCCCCGGCGCCGAGCTGTACCGGGGCCTCGGCCTCGCCATCGTGGGCGGGCTCACCCTGTCCACCCTGGTGACCCTGCTGCTGGTCCCCGCCCTGCTCGCCATCGCCCACGACCTCGGCCGGGCCCTGCTCCCCGCCCGTGACCCCACCTCCCGCTCCGCCCCACGGTAGCGGCCACGCCGGGCAGCGAGCCCACGACCGATCACCGTGACGTCGTGGCCGGCGCCGCGGCGGGCTTAGACGGCGTCGAAGGCCTCGGTACGAAGCACGCTGCCGCATAGCTGCAGCAGGTAGTGCTCAGGCCCCGATCACGAATTATCTGATCGTTCAGGCCGCCGATCCATCCCGG
>CAYFWA010000685.1:0-4214 GCA_964346625.1 uncultured Myxococcales bacterium | reverse complement strand
GAGGAGGCGGGCTGGGGGAAGGGGCTTTGGTGGTGGGCGGGCTCATGGTCTTCCCTGCTCGGCCGCCGGCGACGCCAACCACTCGGTGCACTCCCCGTCGCGGCAAAGCAGGCAGGTGGTCTCCACCTGCAGGGTCAGGTGGTGCAGGGGGAAGCGGCGCTGCAGCCGGTGGGTGAGCTCGTCGCGCAGGTCCTCGCGTTGCTCGGCGCTCAGCTCCGGCTGGGTCTCTACGTGGGCCGACAGCGCGTTGTAGCCGGTGGTGATGGACCAGGCGTGCAGGTCCGTGACCCGGGTCACCCCCGTGATCCCGTGGATCGCCTCGGCGATCTCGAGCAGATCCACCCCGGCGGGCGTGCCCTCCATGAGCACGTGGGTGGCCTCCCAGACGATCTTGCCGCCGCTCCAGGCGATGAGCAGCGCGATGGCCACGCTCACCAGGGGATCCAGGATCCACCAGCCGGTGAACATCATCACCAGGCCGGTGATCACCACGCCGGCGGACTGCACGGCGTCGGTGGCGGCGTGGACGTAGGCGCCCTTGACGTTGAGGCTCTCGCCCGCGGCCCGGGCGAGCACCAGGGCGGCCACGGTCTGCACCACCAGCCCGACCGTGGCGATGAGCACCATGGTGGTGCTGGCCACCTGGGGCGGGTCCTGCATCCGCGTCACCGCCTCGTAGAGGATGACCAGGGCGATGGCCCACAGGGAGATGCCGTTGAGCAGGGCGGCGAGGATCTCCACCCGACGGAACCCGAAGCTCTTGGTGGCGCAGGCGGGCCGCTTGCCGAACCACTGGGCCAGCAGCGCCAGGCCCACGGCGGCCACGTCGGTGAGCAGGTGGCCGGCGTCGGCGAGCAGGGCCAGGCTGCCCGCGATCCAGCCTCCCACCAGCTCCACCACGAAGATGGTGGCCAGCAGCAGGCCCGCGAGGGTGAGGGCCCGGCGGCTCGCCTGCCGGAAGTCGTGGCTGTGGGGGGCGTGGCCGTGATCGTGATCGTGTCCGTGTCCGTGATCGTGATCGTGTCCGTGGCTGTGGGGGGCGTGTCCGTGGTCGTGATCGTGTCCGTGTCCGTGGTCGTGGTCGTGATCGTGTCCGTGGTCGGACCCGTGATCGGACCTGTGGTCGTGATCGTGCCCGTGGTGGTGCGCTGAACCCTGTCCGTGGCCGGGCGCGGTTTTGCGATCCGGCTCGGACGCGACCGCGCGGGATGGGCTCGAGGAAGGCTCGGGTTTGGGTTCCTGGGGCTCGCGTCCGGTCATGGTGAAGGCTCGTGGATCCTGTCGGGTCGTAGATCGTGCAGATTATTCATTACCTAGCCAGATATTTAAATAATGCAAGGGGCTCGTCCCCCCGGATTCGTATCAGCTTTGATTCGATTATCTTTTTGTGAGGATCTCCAGCTCTTTTTCCAGGGCGGAGGGGATGATGCGCAGGAGCCAGCGCTTGGCATCGAGCCCCTCGACGTCCGCGAAGGCCTCCTCGTCCACCTCGGAGACCTGCCCCGACAGCGGCATGGCCACCCCGTGCACGTCGCCGTCGCGGGCGGTGAGCCGGATGCCGATGTAGCCCTGCTCCACCAGGTCCATCTCCTGGGGCCCCTCGGCGGCCGACAGCGGACCGGCGGCCCGCAGGAAGTTCTCCTCCAGCCCGATGAGGAAGGTGCCGTCCTGCTGGAACTCCGCCCACGCGTGGTTGGGCAGCACCACCCGATCGCCCGGTTGCAGGGAGTCGGGATTCAGGGCCCCGTCGGAGCCCCGGCGCGCCACCGGGACGTCGGCATCGATCTCGGCGTCCAGCCGCAGCGCCCGCTTCACCGGGCCCAGCAGCTCCTTGCGCCGAAAGGGCTTGGCGATGTAGTCCATGGCGCCCAGCCGCATGGCCTTCACCGCCGTACGGATGGTGGGGTACCCCGTGATCATCAAGGTCGGGACCCGGATGCCCCGCTCCTGCAGGACCTCCAGCATCTCCACGCCGTTCATGCGGGGCATCATGAGGTCGGTGATCACCAGATCGAAGGGCTCGGCGGATAGACGGTCGATACCCTCCTGGGCGGTGTACACGGCCTCCACCTGGAGCCCGAGGCGGGCCAGGATCCGGCGGAGGCTGGCGTGCACCACCTCCTCGTCATCAATCACCAGCACGCGCCGGCTCGATAGCTCTTCGGTCATCATCCGTGCTCCGTGGCCTCGGCGGGGGCGGGCATGGAGGTGGCCTCTTGCACCTCGGCCGGCAGGATCACCCGGAAGGTGGCGCCGCGCTGCAGCGCGCTGGTTACCTGGATCTCGCCGCCGTGGCGCTCGATGATGCTGCGCACCGCGGCCAGTCCCAGGCCGTTGCCCTGGTTGCCCTTGGTGGAAAAGAAGGGCTCGAAGATCCGGTCATGGTTCTCTTCGGGGATCCCCACCCCTTCGTCGGTGACGCTCAGGGCCACCCGCCCGCTGTCGTGCTCGGTGCGGATGGTGATCCGCCCCCGGCCGTCCATGGCGTCCCGGGCGTTGATCACCAGGTTGAGCAGCACCTGCTGGAGCTGCGTGGGATCCCCCTGGGTGAGGGTGGGCACGTCGCTCGTCTCCACCCGAAACTCGATGTCGTGGAAGGCCGCCTGCTTGGCCACCATGCCGAGGGTCCGCTCCACCACGGACTCCAGTTTGAGGGGGTGGCGGCGCAGCCGATCGCGCCGCGAGAAGTCCAGCAGGTCGCGCACGATGCGCCGGCAGCGCAGGGTCTCGCGCATGATGACCTCGAGATCCTCGTGCATCGGAGTGCCCTCCTCGGCGTCGTCGAGCAGGTCCTCGGTGAACGTGAGGATGCCGGTCAGCGGGTTGTTGAGCTCGTGGGCCACGCCGGCGGCCAGCTTGCCCACCGCCGCGTGCTTCTCGGTGAGCACCAGCTCCTGCTGTAGCCGGCGCGACTCGGTGACGTTGCGCGACACGGAGCACAGCGCCACGGGATCCTGCTTGTAGTCGGTGAGCAGGATGCGCTCGGTGATGAGGATGTACTCCCGGTCCCGCAGCACGAAGACCTCCTCGTGGGTGACGTGCTCCCCGGGGTGGGCCAGGGCCTCCTCGTCGTTGGCCTGGAACAGATCCGCCACCTCCGGTGGCCAGAGGTCGTGGTGGGTGCGTCCCACGAAGGCCTCGGCCGGCAGGCCGAAGAAGCGACACGCCGCCGGGTTGGCGAGCTGGTGGGTCCCCTGCAGGTCGCGAATGGTGATCAGGCCGTGGACCGTGTTGACGATCTGCGTGAAGCGGCGGGCGGACTCCTCGGTCTCGCGTTTGAGCATCACCTGCTCGGTGACCTCCCGGGAGGTCACTACCACCGAGGTCTTGCCGCGCCGGTCGTGGATGCGGTTGGCGGTGATCTCGTAGTAGCAGTCGCGCGTGGGACACTCCATCGACAGGCAGCTATGTTGCTGCACCACGGTGATGGGCTTGCCGCTGAGCAGCACCCGCTGGCGGGGGCACTGGGCGTTTTGGCAGGCGTCCTCGGTGGCGCCGGCGAGATCGTAGCACCGCTTGCCCGCCACCTCCTGGAACCCCAGGCCCGTCTCGGCCTCGTAGCGCCGGTTGACGCGCTCGATGCGCGCGTCCTCGTCGAGCACCATCACCGAGTCCGGGAGGCTGTCCAGGATCTCCTGCAGGCGGGTTTGATCCTCGCGGATGTCCCTCTCGAGCTGGATCCGCTGCTCCAGCTCGTCGAGCAGGTGCTGGTTCACCTCGTCGAGATCCCAGAACACGCGCGCCATGTGGTGGTCCATGAAGCGGACATGGGGCGCCAGCCGCTGGAAGATCTGATCGCGCACCTCGTCGCGGCCCGTCAGCTCGATGACCAGCTCGAGACCGGGCAGGCGCAGCGCGGTGTACATGTCCGTGAAGGTGGGCCACCCCTGCTCCCGGGCGAACACCATGCCCGGGGCGTCCACGGACTGATCCACCACGCCCGCGATCTCGAGGCTCAAGGTGGTGAGCCGCTGGCCGGTCACCAGCTCGAGCACGGCCCGACAGCCTCTTCCCGCGCCGATGATCACCGTCTTCATGCTCGACCCCATGCCATTGACTGGACGTCGCCACCGACCGGCTCGCCCAGATGCCCGGGCGTCTACTTGCTTCGCCCCGACGAGCTCTCTGTTGAGTATATCACTCGTCATCGGCACGTCGAAGCGAAGCACGAGCGGACGGGACGAGCAGGGGAGACGGGAAGGGGGGGGAATGGG
>CAYFWA010000684.1:0-4224 GCA_964346625.1 uncultured Myxococcales bacterium | reverse complement strand
CCCCGCCTCGTCCCCGCCTCGTCCCCGCCTCGTCCCCGCCTCGTCCCCGCCTCGTCCCTGCCTCGTCCCCGCCTCGTTATCGCCTCGTCCCTGCCTCGTCCCCGCCTCGTTATCGCGGGCGCCACTTTCCCTCGCCGTATTGTCACAAGGCGTCCAGGGCTTGTGCCGATGGCCCGATTGTGCTCGAATAGATGGGTCTCCTTTCCGATCATCGAGGTCCATCATGAACAAGACTGTGCTTTTGAGTGCGATCGTCGGAGCCCTCGCGCTGTGGGGGGCGTGTGGGGAGGGCTATGGGCTCCAGGACACCGAGGCCGTGTGCGGCAACGGGGTGGTCGAGACCGGGGAGGCGTGCGACGCCAGCGAGCTGGGGGGGGCCGACTGCGCCTCGCTGAACCTGGGCACGGGCGCGCTGGAGTGCGCCGCGGACTGCACCTTCGACGTGTCGGGCTGCAGTGAGACGGCCGAGTGCGGCAACGGCACGGCCGAGTATCCCGAGCCGTGCGACGGCGCCGATCTGGCCGGGACCACCTGCGAAGACCTCGGCTACGGCGGGGGCGGCGCCCTGGCCTGCACCTCGGGCTGTGAGCTCGACACCTCCGGCTGCGAGGCGGGGGGAGAGTGCGGCAACGGCGCGGTGGAGCCGGGGGAGCAGTGCGACGGCCAGGACCTGGACGGCGCCTCCTGCACCAGCCTGGGCCTGGGCGCCGGGGAGCTTTCCTGCGGCAGCGGCTGTGCGTACGACATCAGCGGCTGCAGCACGCCGCCCGAGTGCGGCAACGGCGCCATCGAGTTTTCCGAGGTGTGCGACGGCCAGGCGCTCGACGGGCAGACCTGCGAGAGCCAGGGCTACTACGGCGGCACGCTCGGGTGCGCCACCGACTGCAGCGCCTTCGACGTGGACGGCTGCGTGGGGACCTGCGGTGACGCCGCCATCAACGGCCCGGAGGTCTGTGACGGCACCGCCCTGGACGGCGAGACCTGCCGCAGCCGCGGCTACTATGGCGGGGCGCTGGGCTGCGCGGGCGATTGCTCGGCCTACGACGAGTCCGGCTGCGGCGGGAGCTGCGGCGACGGCACCCTCAACGGGCCCGAGGTCTGCGACACCAGCGACTTCGGCCAGGATTCCTGCCAGCAGCGGGGCTTTTACACCGGGAGCTTGACCTGCAGCGCCGACTGCCAGCAGATCGACGAGTCCGGCTGCAGCGAGTACTGCGGAGACGGCGTCATCAACGGCCCGGAGGTCTGCGACACGGATCAGGTGGGCGGCGACACCTGCGCCAACCACGGCCTCGAGGGTGACCTGCGGTGCCTGCTGGACTGCACCGGGGTCGACCTGGCCTCGTGCATCGCCACGGACCTGCTCATCAACGAGGTGGGCCTCGGATTTCCGGACTTCATCGAGCTGGTCAACGTCGGCTCGTCGCCCATCGATCTGGACGGCTGGGTGGTGGAGTGGAACGCCATCGACGACGGGGCGGCCCAAAACGGCCAGCTCGTGCTGCCCCCCTACACTCTGGCGCCAGGGGACCGGGTGGAGCTGCAGGACGACTACAACGACCAGAGCGGGGATCCCCCGGACGTGGATCCCACCACGGGCGTCATCGTGTTCCACCAGAACATCCCGTGGACCGATCGGCCCGGCGCGGTGACCCTGTGGGACCCCAACACCGATCCGGTGGACTTCGTGCGCTGGTCCGGCACCGACTTTTCGCCCCCGGCCGGTACGTCGTGGTCCGACACGCCGGACCTGCTGCCCGGCAGCGACGCGGGCGGCGTGTCGCTGTCGCGGGTCCCCGAGCTCACCGATACGGACACCGCCGGCGACTGGTGCCGCGCCGCCCAGACGCCCGGCGCGGCCAACAGCGGCACCTGCCTGACCAACGACTACCCGCCGGGCTCGGTGCTCATCAGCGAGATCCAGGACGACGGCCAGCTCGACCGCGTGGAGCTGTACAACCCCACCACCAGCTCGGTGGATCTCACCGGGTGGATCCTCTTCGTGATCTACACGAACCAGTCCTGGAGCTGGGAGGAGCTGCCCGCCTTCATTCTCGCCGGAGGCGCCTACGTGGAGATCGTGGACGACGCCAGCGGCGGCGCCTACGTGGACAGCAACGACGTGATCCACCTGCCGAACCTCAACATCGCGGAGAGCAGCGGCTCGGTGCACCTGCTCGAGCCCACCTTAGAGGAGGGCGTGGACTTCGTGCGCTGGGGGGGCAACGCCTACGGCCCCACGCCGCCGGACACCTGGGCCGATCAGCCGGCGCCGCTGCCGGCCATCTCCCAGGGCGACTCGCTGGGCCGCTCCAGCCTCACGGACACGGACACCGCGGCGGACTGGTGTCTGATGAGCCCGAGCCTGGGCAGCGCCAACAACGCCTGCAACTGAGACGGAGGCGTCGCACCGTAGACGTGAGCGCGGGATGGATCGGCGCCAAGGCGCCCGCGGCGGCCTTCGCGGGTCCGTCGCCAGCGCCAGTGCCAGCGCCGCCGCCTCCGCGTTTCTCGCCGTATCGCCTCCGCATCAGGGCCTTTACCGCCACCGAGCCGCCCTGGCATCCCAGGGGAACCAGGCATGGATCACCCGACACTGTTTCGTTTCTCCCTTTCGCTCCCGTGTACCGCGGCCGATGACGCGGTGGCCGCGCTGTGGGAGCTCGCCCCTAATGGATTCGAGGAGGAGGAGGAAGGCGCCGGTGAAACGGCGTCCGCTGGGCAGCAGCGCGTCACCTACCGGCTGTACGCCGAGCCGCCGGAGGCCGAAGGCCTGCGGGCCGGTCTCGAAGCCCTGCTGCCCGGCTGGCAAAAGCGCCATGGCCCGGCGGTCGAGCTTCGCGAGGAGCGCCTGCCCAACCGCAACTGGCGCGAGGCCTGGAAGGAGCACTTCACGCTGCAGCGCGTGGGGCCCTTCGTGATCCGGCCGAGCTGGATCCCTTACGAGCCAGCGGCGGGGGAGCGGGTGATCCACCTGGATCCGGGCAGCGCCTTCGGCTCGGGGCTCCACGAGACCACGCGCCTGTGTCTGCTGGCGCTGCCCGCGTTGCCGGCTGAGGGGGCGGTCCCCACCGAGGTGCTCGACTTCGGCACGGGCACGGGCATCCTGGCCATCGCGGCGTGTCTTTTGTGGCCCTGTCGGGTGGTGGCCGTGGACGACGACCCCCTGGCGCGGGTGGCCTGCCGGGAAAACGCCGAGCGCAACGACGTTTCCGCGCGCATCCAGACCGGCGCGCGGCTGCCCGGGCTCGCGTCCGCGGACCCCGCTGCGGACGCGGCAGTGGATGCTGAACCGGTACCGGACGGCTCCGCGGACGGCTCCGCAGACGCGTCCGCGGACGGCTCCGCAGACGCGTCCGCAGACGGCTCCGCAGACGCGTCCGCGGACGGCTCCGCAGACGCGTCCGCAGACGCGTCTGCGGCAGCGCCCTCCTACGACCTGGTGCTGGCCAACATCCAGCGGCCGGTGCTGCTCGAGCACGCGGCCGCGCTCGTGGCCCGCACGGCGGTGGGGGGACATCTGATTCTGTCGGGTCTGCTGGCCGCCGACGAGGCTCGCCTGTGCGAGGCCTATCAGGCCCACGGTCTGACGTTGTGCGGGGTGCAGCGGCAGGGCGACTGGATCGCCCTGTGGCTCACGCGGCGCGCTCGATGAGCGCGCCCGACGCGCCAGGGCCCCGGGTCTTCGTGCCGCCGGAATCCTGGCCGGAGGCGGCTGCCGGCCAGCGGCTGCCGCTGCCCGAGGAGGCGGCCCACCACCTGCGGCGGGTGCTGCGGCGTCGCCCCGGGGCCACCGTGACGCTGTTCGACGGCGCCGGGCGGGAGTCCCGGGCGCGGCTCGATTCGGGGGAGGGGGGCACGCCGTACGCGCGCCTGCAGTGGGTGCGCGAGCACGACCCGCCGCCCTCGCCCCGGATCGCGCTGTGGATCGCCGCGCTCAAGGCCGACAAGCTCGAGTGGGTGGCCCAGAAGGCCACGGAGCTCGGCGTCGACGAGCTCCGGGTGGTGCAGACCGCGCGGTCGGTGCCGCGCCCGGCAGCGGCGGCCGCCGAGCGGCGGCAGGCCCGGCTGCAGCGCATCGTGCAGGAGGCGGCGCGGCAGTGCGGGCGCTGGTGGCTGCCACGGCTGCCGGTCGCCCGGCCCCTCGCCGAGGCCTTGGCGACCGCCGGCGGGTCGGGGTCGGAGGGTCTTGTCGGGTCGGGGCTGGAGGGCCCCGGCGGGGCG
>CAYFWA010000683.1:0-4230 GCA_964346625.1 uncultured Myxococcales bacterium | reverse complement strand
ACGTCATTGTAGACGCAGCGCACCTCGAAGAGCTTCTCCCGACCCCGGTCCAGCTGCCGGTCCCAGTTCCGCCCCCCCGTGCTCTATCTGGGCAAGCGCCCCGCCCCCCCGCTGCTGTGGCACCACCTGGCGCCAACGCCCTGAGCGCCCATCCGTCCCGGCCGGTCCGTCCCCCCACTCTTCGTGGGTCCTCCCACTCGTCTCAGCTGTAAAAACCACTCGTCTCAGCTGTAAGAACCGCAGCGCGATCTTGGACTGGAACGCAATCCGAGTCCAGGGCGACAACGGCACCGGCACCGGCACCGCGCCCGGGGTGGACTTCGGCGGCTTGGGGCTCCGCCCCTTTTCTCTGACTCGAGTTTCGCCCTTGGCGTCTGCTGCGAACGGCCGAAATCGCGCCTAGCTGCGTTGCTCCGGCGATTTCTGTCTCGACGTACCGCAAGTACGCCTTCGACAGAAATCTTGTCGCGCCTTGCCAGGCACGATTTCTGCTCGTTCTCGCGACGAAAGAAGGGCGAAACTCGAGTCTGAAACGCGTTGACAGCCCGCGAATCTCCTGCCTAAGTTGTTTCTCGGCGCCCATTTTCGGGGGGCGTGAGGGACAAGCCGCCACCACGTGCCGCGATCGAACCCGAGGGAGGCCACGCGCCGAGGAGAGCCCCCTCACAGGAGACATCCCTCATGCGACTCATGCGATTCATGCGAAGCAGGTCCATTCAACGGCTGTTTGCCGCGATTTCCGTCGTGCTCATGGCGGGGGTCGGCGCCCCGGCCTGGATCGCCTGCGGCGACGACGACGGCGCCGACACTGACGCGGGGACCAACCAGAACCAGACCGCGTCGCAGTGCGGCGACGGGGTGGTAGAGGGCGTGGAGGAGTGCGACGACGGCGCCGACAACAGCGACTCCACGCCAGACGCCTGCCGCACCGACTGCCTCCGGCCGCGCTGCGGCGACGGCGTGGCCGACACCGGGGAGGCCTGTGACGACGGGCCCAGCAACGCCGACGACGTGCCCGACGCTTGCCGCACCGACTGCTCCGAGCCCTTCTGCGGCGATGGCGTGGTGGACGTCATGTCGGGCGAGAGCTGCGACCAGGGTCAAAGCAACGCCGACGCTCCCAACGCCGTGTGCCGCACCAACTGCCAGATCCGGCGCTGCGGCGACGGCATCCTCGACGACGAGGGCGGCGAGACCTGTGACGGCACCCAGCTGCCCGCCGACGTGGACTGCCGGGCTTTTGGCTATTACCAGGGCACACCCTCGTGCAACGAGGTCTGCGCCCTGTCGCCTGCCGGGTGTGTGGGCCACTGTGGCGACGGGATCGTCAACGGCGCACCCGGCGACGAGGTCTGTGACCAGGCCCCTCCGGCCGCGCAGGCCTGTATCGACTATGGCTTCGCTGCCGGCCACCTCCGCTGCTCCAACTACTGCGCCCCGTCTTTCGAGCGCTGCGCCCATCTCGGCTGGTCCTCTATGCGAAACCCGGCGATGGCCTCCAGCGCGGTCACAGGAATCTGGGGCAGCTCGGCCAGTGACGTCTACGCCGTGTCCCGTCACAGCAACCGCGCCGAGGTGCTCCTCTTCAACGGCGCAGGTTGGACTTCCACCGTGATCCCGACGAACACGCCCGCTTCCCTGGTCTATCCCGCCGCCATCTGGGGCAGCTCCGGCTCCGACATCTACGTTGCGGGCGAATACGACTTTCCCGCAGCGGGCGCCCTGATCCACTACGACGGTACGAGCTGGACCGAGGTCACACTGCCCGCCAATACGGCGGGGCTCACGGGGATCTGGGGCTCGGCCGCCGATGACATCTACGTGGTGGGCGAAGCCGGGGAGATGCTGCACCGAGACGCCGGCGGCTGGAGCACCGTAGCCCACGGACTGGGCACCGCGAACCTGCGGGGCATCTGGGGCCGCGCGGCGAACGACGTCTACGTGGTGGGCGACGGGGCGACCCTCTGGCACCAGGACGGCACGGGTTGGACGGCCCAGGACCCGGGAATGGGCTCGGCCGATCTCCACGCCGTGTGGGGGAGCCCCTCCTCAGAGCTGTTCGTGGCCGGCGAGCGGGCGGGCGTGGGCGTGGTGGGATATTTCGACGGCGCCGTCTGGTCCGAGCTCGCCGTCGGGCCGGGCGTCCCGACCATCCGCCGCCTGTGGGGCCTGGCGGCCGATGACCTGTACGCCGTGGCCGCCGAGGACGACTGGTGGGGCGGCACCGGCGCGCTGCTTCACTACAACGGGCGCTACTGGCGGCGCGTGGAATACGCCGGCGAGGTCGGCCTGCACGCCTTGTGGGGAAGCGGCCCGCGGCACATCCTCGCCGGCGGCCTGGCTTCCACCCTCTTGCGTTACCGCGGCGAGACGGCGTGGGGCGCGGCGCCCAGCTCGTCCTCGCGGACCGTGGCCGCCGTGTGGGGCAGCAGCTACGAGGACGTCTGGGTGGTGGGCGAGGCCGATCTGGTGTGGCACTTCGACGGCCTGCAGTGGACCACCCGGAACACGGGTCACAGCGGACGGAGCTACATGGCGGTCTGGGGCCCATCGAGCGACGAAACCTGGCTCGCGGCCGGGGCCTCGATCTTGCAGCGGAGCTTCAGCACCTGGGCCGAGCGCTACTCGGGGCCCGACGTCGCGGTGGACCTGTGGGGCAGCTCGGCCACCGATGTCTACGCGGTGGGGTTGGAGGGCGGCGTCGGAACCGCAGGGGCGGTGCTGCATCTGGATGGCTCCCTGCCGTTTCAACGCGAGACCCTGCCGGCCAACACCCAGCGCCTCACCGCGGTCTGGGGCAGCGGCCCGAATGATGTCTTCGCGGTGGGAGTCAGTGGGATCATCCACCGGGGGCCGGGGGGGACTTGGTCCACGATGCCCTCCCCCGCCACCCAGACCTTGCTCGCGGTGTGGGGCAGCTCGGCCACCGACGCCTGGGCCAGTGGGCGAGGGGGCACGATCTTGCGCTACGACGGCACCGGGTGGACGCCCGTGTCCAGCAACACCGGTCAGTCGCTGCACGCCATCTGGGGCACCGGCCCTGACGACGTGTACATCGCCGGAGGGGCCGGGCTGCTGCTGCACTGGGACGGCGTCACCCTGGAGCCCATCATCACCGGCACCGATTGGCCCCTTCGGGATCTGTGGGGCACAGACCAAGAGGCGCTGTTCGCCGTCTCGAGCGTTGTGAGCCCCTCCCACAGCGGTCGGCTCCACATCCTGTTGGATCCCCACGTGCTCTAAGGCCCCGCTCACGAATAAGATGTCCAGCTCAGGGCGCCGAGGCGCCTGCTGCGAACGGCCGAAATCGCGCCTGGCTGCGTTGCTCCGGCGATTTCTGTCTCGACGTACCTTGACGTATTTAACCGACGAGCGACGCAGACAGAATGGATGGATCGGCGGCCGAATGCCGAAGTTATTCTTGCGCGAGCCCTAAGGGACCCGGTCAAAATTAATTCGCCATCTGGCACGCGATCCATCGCGGCTGGCTGCGTTGCTCCTCCGTTGCGTACGCCCGGTACGCGCCATCGTCGCGCCTTGCCAGCCGCGCGCCTCGCGCGCCAACTTGTCGAACTAATTCTGATCAGGACCCTACGGTGGCGACGCGCGCGGGCCGCTGCCCGAGGGCCTGCCTGTCGTCGGGCAGCAGCAGCGTGTAGCTCGCGCCGCTGTCCACCCGCAACCGCAGCGGTCGCGACGGCCCCTGCGGTTCGGTCGCAACGGCGTCCAAGTAGCTGAGTCCCATGGGCAAACCTCCTTCCGCCATCCTCACAGAGCACGCGAATGGCCTCGTCAAGCTCGTCCGCTGCGAAGCTGGGTATGTTGCGCGGGTCGGCTTTCGCTGCCCTCCTGGGAATTACCCGCCAAAGACTCCCGGGAATGCTGCCCCGAGAGTAGGGACCGCATGCAGGCAGGGCACCAAATCACGACCGCGGGGGCACTGGTACGCGAGCCCCGCCGGGGGGGCACTGGTACGCGAAGCCCGCCGAGGGGCACTGGTACGCGAGCCCCGCCGAGGGGCACTGGTACGCGAGCCCCGCCGAGGGGCACTGGTACGCGAGCCCCGCCGAAGGGCGAGATGGTCTGCGAGCCCCGCCGAGAGGCGCTGGTACGCCCAGCCCCGACGAGGGGCGCTGGTACGCCCGAGCCCCGACGAGGGGCGCTGGTACGCGAAGCCCGACGAGGGGCGCTGGTACGCCCGAGCCCCGACGAGGGGCGCTGGTACGCGAA
>CAYFWA010000682.1:0-4235 GCA_964346625.1 uncultured Myxococcales bacterium | reverse complement strand
CCTTGTCTCATGTGGGGCGAAAGCGACAAACCGAACCTACGTCCCCCCGTTCAGTTACGTGCGGGCTCCGCGGCCCGGTGTGGCCTTGAGGTGGGTGGGGCTGGGTGGTTTGGGCCTTTGGACACCGACCGGCTATGGGGACGCAGGTTCGATTTCTCGCTTTCGCGGGGCGGTCTGGGGCTGACGAGCCAGGAGGGTCATCCTGGCCTCGACCCCCTGCCTTGTCTCATGTGGGGCGAAAGCGACAAACCGAACCTACGTCCCCCCGTTCAGTGGCGCGCGGGCTCCGCGGCCCGGTGTGGCCTTTAGGTGGGTGGGGCCACTTGACCAGGAGTTAGCGGGCGCGGGCGCGGGCGCGGGCGCGGGCGCGGGCGCGAGCGGTGAGCGCGGCCAGGGCGAGGTACAGGGCGCTGCCGAGCAGGGCGCCGGCGGCGTCCAGGGCGACGTCCAGGGCGCTCGTCTGGCGTCTGGGCACGAAGGCCTGGTGCAGCTCGTCCACGATCCCGAACAGCACGGTGACCAAGGCGGCCGTGAGCAGGAGGGGGATCCGCGGTGGCCGCGCGAAGCCGGCGTGCAGGGCGTACTGCAGCAAAAAGGCGAGCCCGGCGTACTCCACGGGGTGGAACACGTTGCTCGAGACCCTGGTGGTGGCGCCGGGGCTCACCGAGGAGGCCAGGGAGATGATCCCGATGTACAGCAGCACCGGGGCCAGGCGCCAGGGCAGGGCGCCGGTTACCAGGCGCCGACGGATCGCGGGCACCAGGCTCAGCGCGGTGGCGCCGGCAAAGATCCACGGGAGGGTGTGGTACAGCGGATCGGTGACCCCGAGCGCTGGAATGAGCGCCGCGACGACGACGACGTGGGCAGCGAAGAAGATAGGCAGCATGGCGGTCCTGGGGGGGGGAAAGCGGAAGCGAGGGGGCGCGCATCACCGGGCGGCCAGCAGTTCCTCGATGCGAGCCACGATCACCCGCCGGTTCACCGGCTTGAACAGAAAGCCGTTGGCGCCGGCCTCGCGGGCGCGGCGCTGGTTCTCTTCACCCGTGCGCGAGGAGAGCACCAGGATGGGCAGCTCGCCGAGCAGCTCGTCCTTGCGGCACTTTTCCACCAGGGCGTAGCCGTCCATGCGGGGCATCTCGAGGTCGGTGAGCAGCAGATCCACGTTGATGCTGGTCATCTGCTCCCAGGCGTCCCAGCCGTCGGAGGCGAGCTCCACGCTGAAACCCTCCTCGGTGAGGATGCGGGAGACCACCTGCCGAATGGAGCGGGAGTCGTCGCACACCAGGATCCGGGCGCGCTCGAGTGGCCGGGGCGCGGGCGCCGAGGCCCGGGATCGCGCCGCCGCGAGGGTCCGCCAGGCGCTGGCGTACTCGTGGAGCACGGCGACGTCGAGCACCATCTGCACCTTGCCCGCGCCCGAGATGGTGGCCGAGGTGTAGACCGACACCGGCTCGAGCAGGGGGCCGAGGTTGCGCAGCACGATCTCGCGGGGGCCCACGAGCTTGTCCACCACCACGGCGAACTCGAAATCCAGGTGGCGCAGGACGATGGTGGGTAGAAATTTTCCCTGGCGGCGGGATTCGATGCCGAGCATCTGGTCCAGGAAGATCAACGGCTGGGGGCGCCCTCGCAGCTCGATGGCCTTGCGGCCCCGGCGCTCGAGCACCTCCCCGGGCTGCAGGTAGCGGGTCTCCACCACGTGCCGCACCGGGATGCAGAAGACCTCCCCGCCGCTCTTGAACAGCAGCGCGTTGTCCACCGCCGTGGACAGCGGCATGCGTACCTGGAAGCGGGTGCCCTTGCCGCGCTCGCTGGACACCGCCACCTCCCCCCCGAGCTTCACCACGGCGTCGTGCACCACGTCGAGCCCCACCCCGCGTCCCGCCACCGAGTCCGCGGCCGAGCGGGTGGAGAAGCCGGGCAGGAAGATGGCCGAGGTGACCTCGTCCTCGGTCGCCTCCTGGGCCTCCTGTCGGCTCATCAGCCCCTTGGACACCAGCGTGTCCCGCAGGTCGTCCACGTCGATGCCTCCGCCGTCGTCGCGGACCTCCAGCGTGACGAAGTTGCCCTCCTGGGTGGCCTGGATGGTGACGCGCCCCTGCTCCGGCTTGCCCCGGGCGCGGCGCTCGGCCGGGGGCTCGATGCCGTGGGCCACCGCGTTGCGGATGATCTGGACCATGGGATCGGCGAGCTTCTCGGCCACCAGGCGGTCGATCTCGGTGTCCTCGCCCTCGGTGTGCAGATCCACCTGCTTGCCCTCGGTGCGGGCGATGTCGCGCACCGCCCGGCGCAGCCGGGCGAACAGGTACTTCACCGAGAGCAGACGGATCTGGGTCAACCCGTCCTGGAGGAACTGGGCGTCGCGGCGCAACCCCTCGGTCTCCTCGCGCAGGCCGCTCTCGGCGCGGTCGAAGTTGGACAGCTCGTCGGCGAACTCCACCTCGAGCTCGGACAGGCGCTGCACGTGTCGCTCCGCCCCCCGCAGGTTGCGGAGGTCCACGATGGCGGCGCGCAGGGACTGATGGGAACGGCCCAGATCCCGCACCAGGCCGGTGAGCTCCTCGGAGCGTCGTTCGATGAGCGTACGCCGGAACACGACCTCGCCGACGGCGGTGAGCAGGGCGTCGAAGCGCCCGGCGTGCACCCGGATCATGCGGTCGTCCTCCTGGCGTCGCGCGCCCTGGCGGCGATCCTCGTCCCGGCGTCGCTCTGCCGAGACCCCCTCGTCGTCGCTGCGGGCGGCGCCGTCGCCCTTGGAGGGCAGCGGCCCGGTCTGTCGGCGGCCGACCTTGAGCGGCGCCAGCTCGGGCAACGAGTCGGCCGGGGGCCGGAGATTGGGCGGGGAGGGCGGCGGTGTCGCGGTCTCGGCCGTAGCAGCACCCGCCGTCGCTTCCCCCCGCGGGGCGGCTGACGCTTCGGTTACGAGGGCCGCCGTCTCCCCGGGCGCCGCGAGGGTGGCGTCGGGTGGGCCGCCGGGGCTGGTCGACCCGGGGGCCTCCGGCGTGAAGGGCTTCCCCTCCATGGCTCCCATGAACTGGGCGAGCAGGCCCTCGAAGACGGAGGGCGAGGCGTCGGAGGCGGCGGCGTCCACCAGGTCGTGCAGGGTGGCCAGGGCACCGAGCAGATCGGGCTGCGCGCCGCTGGCCGTAGCGCCGGCGTCGCTCCGCAGCGCGTCGAAGTGATCCTCGAGCCGGTGGGCGGCCCGGGACAGGGCGTCGAGGCCCACCGCGGCGGCCGAGCCCTTGAGGGTGTGGGCCATTCGGAAGATGGCGTCGAGATCGGCCTGGGCCGGTCCGGCCTTCCACAGGGTTTCCACCCCCGGATCGAGCTGCTCGAGGATCTCACGGGCCTCCGCGGCGAAGGTCTCCCGCAAAAGCGCGCGGGTCTCGTCGTCCCAGCCGTCGTCGGCGGAGACGCTCCCGGTCTCCGGCTCCGGCGAAGAGGCCGAGGCGGGCTTCGGCGAAGAGGCCGAGGCGGGCTCCGGCGAAGAGGCCGAGGCGGGCTCCGGCGAAGAGGCCGAGGCGGGCTCCAGCGAGGAGGAGGAGAAGAAGGAGGAGGAGGAGGAGGAGGAGAAGGGGGCCCCAGCTCGCTTCGCGGGGTCGATCGGCGCGGCGGAAGGGGCGGGCTCGTCGGTCTCTGTGGGGTCCACGTCGGTATCGGCCAGCAGGGCACACAAGGCCTGGTACCCTTCGGCGTGGGACGACGGCTCGTCGCCTTCCACCATGGCCCGCAGCAGGTCGGTGGCGCTCATCAAGCGCTCGCGCAGGGCCTGCGTTAGCGGGCGAGGCGGGTTGCGCAGCTCCTCGAAGCGGTCCTCGAGCCGATGGGCGGCCGCGGCGATGTCCGAAAGCCCCACCGTCGCGGCGGCGCCCTTGATGGTGTGGGAGGAGCGAAACAGCGAATCCACCGCGCCCTCGGCGAGGGGGTCCTCCTCGAGACGCGCGAGCTCCTGCTCCATGTTGCCGAGGTGCTCCTGGGCCTCCTCGGTGAAAAAACCCCGGAGCATGGCAGTGGTCTCGGGATCGAAGTCCTCCTCCCTGGCGGTCGGGGCGGGCTCGTCGAGCGTCGCGTCGGCGGGTCCGGGGGGCGGCTCGCCAGGGGTCTCACCCGCGGCGAGTGGCTCACCCGACGCGTCCGCGTCGGCGTCCACGGGCGGCGCCTTGGATGGGTCCCCCTCGGTGGCCGCGGTGGTGGAGGCCGCGGTGGTGGAGGCCGCGGTGGTGGAGGCCGCGGTG
>CAYFWA010000681.1:2095-4236 GCA_964346625.1 uncultured Myxococcales bacterium | reverse complement strand
GAAGATCACGGCGCCGCCGCGGACGCGGCGCCAGCGGGCCTTGCGCCAGCGGTGGCGGCGGCTGGGGGGGATCCGCCAGCGGCCGGGCACCCAGATGTAGCGGCGGTGGTGCCAGTGCCAGTGGCCCGGGGTCCAGGTGGCCTTGGGCACGGGCTTGGGGGGCCGGCGGGACACCTTGCGGCGGGAGGGCGGGGGGCGCTTGGCCTTGGTGGTGAAACCCGCCTGGATGTCCTCGCGGGGGACGCGCCACCAGCCGGCGATCCAGTGCCAGCGGCCGCGGCTCTGGCTTTGGCCCCGGCCCCGTATCCAGTAGCCCGGAACCCACTGAGCGTGCTTGCTCGGGCGGGCGGGCTTGAGCTCCTGGCGGCGCGGCGGCGGCTTGGGGGGCAGGCGCGCGGCGGTGGCGGAGGGACCGGAGGCGGAGGCGGAGCCGGACCCTGAGCCGGACCCTGAGCCCGAGCCGGACCCGTGGCGGCGACGAGTGGCCTCGCGGTGCAGGCGCTCCTTGCGGCGCTCGGCCTCACGCATCCGGCGGTCGAGCTCGGCTCGGCGGCGGGCCCGCTCGGCCTGCTCGCGGGGGTCACGCCCGAAGCGGTCGCGGCGGGCGTCTCCGCGGCGACCGGCCAGTCGCTGGCGGTAGGCCCGCAGCCGCTTTTTCAGCCAGCGGCGGGCGTAGGCGCGGTAGCCCGCCTTGCCCCAGCAGGCGGCGCTGTCGGGGTCACGGAAGCAGCGGCAGGGCTTGCGCAGGCCGAAGTGTAGCCTGGAGCTTTCCCGCGTGGGGTGTGCCGTGGACTGGTAGAAGGTGCACTTTCCTTTTTTGGGCGGGCCCTTTTTCAGCCGGGCGAGGAAGGCCTGGCGGCCGCCCGGGCCCCAGCAGGTGTCGGTCTCGTCGTCGGGGTGGCCGAAGCAGCGGCAGGGCTTGCGCAAGGTGATGCGGTAGCGGGGCTGGGCCGCGATGCGATAGGACTTGCGGCACTTGCCCTTCCAGAGGCGAATGAACCGCCGCTCGACGTAGCCGTCGTAGCCGCCGTCGCCCCAGCACTCGTCGTCGGCGAGGTCGCGGAAGCAGCGGCAGGGCTTGCGAATGCGGGCGGTCATGACGAAGCCCCAGCGCCGATCCGTGCGATCCGCGACGCACCAACCCTTCAAGTGCTTTTTTTGCTCGAGCCGCTTGCGGAAGGCGGCGCGGCCGCCCTCGCCCCAGCACTGGGGCTTTTCGGGCATCTTTTTGCAGTAGCAGGGCTTGGCCACCAGCAGGCCGTAGCGGCGCCCCTTGGCGTCCTGGCGAAGGTCCTTGAAGGTGAGCAGGCAGCGGGCCACCTGGCCGGTCTTGCGCTTGAGCTCGGCCAAGCGCTTTTTCTCCTGCTCCAGGCGCTTGATCGTGGCCCAGCGTTTCTTCTGTTTCGGGTGCTTTTCGAGACACTCCTCGAAGCGCTCGCGCTGGTGCTTCTGGTAGTCCTTACCCGCCAGCTTGCGGCTGTGCACCAGGCGGAACACGGTCTTTTCGAGGTCGTTGGGCTGAGTGGACCAGATCCGGATGCGGATCTTCTGGCCTCTTTCGAACGCGCTGCGGGAGGCGAGGTAGCGCTCGTGGCAGGTGTCCTTGTGGTGGGCCAGGCCCACCTTCGGGGTGATCTGGAAGACGAACACCCGGTCGCCCATCTCGGCGAGCATCTGCTGGAAGTCGGCCTCGACCAGGCCGCGGACCGCGCCCACCGGGTCGTCGCCCTGCCCGTTACCGTCCTGTCCGTCGTCGTCCTGCCCGGCGGCGTCGCGGTCCTTTTGCGCCACCTTCCCGGGGTCCGATCCGGAGTGGGTCTCGCCGGCCGCCGGTGGGGCGGGGGGAGCCGCACGGGTGGGCGGCACGCCCTCGCCCTGCCCCGCCTCGCCGACGCTGCCCGCCGTGGGGCGCCGGGCCACGGTCTCGCCGGGCCGGCGCACGCAGCGTGCGTTGTCCGGGGCGTGGACCTCCCGCGTGCCCACGTAGCGCCAGGTGGTGCGGCGGCTTCGGGTCGCGCGGGCGCCCGCGCGACCCGCGCGGCTGCTCGAGGTGGTGCCCGCGGTGGCGCGCGAGGACGTACCCGACGTGGCGCGCGAGGACGTACCCGACGTGGCGCGCGAGGACGTACCCGACGTGGCGC
>CAYFWA010000681.1:0-1995 GCA_964346625.1 uncultured Myxococcales bacterium | reverse complement strand
GCGAGGAGGCGCGCGGCGTGGATCGCTGACGGATCTCCTTGCGCTGGCCCCAGCGTCCTCGCCGGATAACCTTCCCGCCGGCCTCGATCTCGTAATAGCCCTGGATGTCACGGGCCGAGTAGGCCTCCAGGTGGATGGACTCGCCCCACTGTGAGCCGCGGGCCGGCACCACGATCTCGTGCGGCCCCTGGGAGCAGGGCGCCTTGGATCGGTAGTGGGCATAGCCCCGGGCGCTATAGAGCCGGGGCGTACAGCCGGCGGTCAGGCTGGCGACCCCCACCAGGGCCCAGCTCAGCGCCCAGAGCAGGGCCCAGCGGGCCGCCCGGCTGCCCGGGGGACCCACCGGGCCTACGGGCCCCACCGGGCCCACTGGGCGCATTGGAGAATTTCCCTTGTAATCACAGGCATATGTTCCGCTTGTGCTGCGATTCCCGCTCATGCAGCTCTCCTGGTGCGGTGGGAGCGGCGCGGGGCGGCTCCCGGGACGAGGCGGCCGACGATACCGAGGGTATACGTCGATCCGGGCCCGGCTCTTGCGCGGGAATCCGAGGGCCAAGAGGCCCTCGGATTCCCTCGACGCCCTCGTAGACCGTCCTTGCACACCGAGGTGGAATCCGCAATAGATGACAGACGAGCCGCTCGGCGGCAACGCCCGCCGAGCGGTCCATCCCCAGGAGTCGCCGTGGCCCGCATTCTGATGTTTCTTTTTTTTTTCCTGGTGGGTTCTTCGATCCTGGGCGGCATCCACTACTACCTGTACCGACGACTGTTTCGGGACACGGAGGTGTCCCCGATCTGGCAGCGGCGCGTCAAGGTCGCCCTGGTGGCGTTGCTGGTGTGCATCCCGCTTTCCTTCGGTCTGATCCGCGTGCTGGACAACCACCTGTCGGTGTACGTGGTGTTCCCGGTGTACGTCTGGCTGGGGGTGCTGGTGATCTTCTTTTTCACCATCCTGCCCATCGACGCGGTGCGAGGGCTGGTGTGGGTGGTGCGGCGGGTGCGCCAGCGGGCCAACCCGGAGCCCGACCCGGAGCGGCGGGTGCTGTTCGGCCGGATCATCGCCGGGTCGGTGGCCGGCGCCACGGTCACCGCGGGCGTGGCCGGGGTGTGGCACGGGCTGGGCACCCTGGTGGTGCGGCGGGTAGAGGTGCCGCTGCCCAAGCTGCCGCGCGCCTTCGACGGCTTCACCATCGCCCAGCTTACCGACATGCACGTGGGTCCCATGCGGCACCGGCCGTGGGTGCAGGAGGTGGTGGAGGCCACCAACGCCTTCCAGCCCGACCTGGTGGCCATCACCGGCGACCTGGTGGACGGATCCGTAACCCAACTCGCCGACGACGTGGCGCCCCTGGCCAACCTGAAGGCGCCCTACGGCCGGTTCTTCGTCACCGGCAACCACGAGTACTTCGTGGACATAAAGGGTTGGCTGGAGCACCTGAGCGATTTGGGGCTGCGGGTGCTGCGCAACGAGCGGGTCCCCATCCGAAAGGGCTCCGCCGTGTTCGAGCTGGCCGGCGTGGACGACCCGGCGGGCGCGCGCTTCATGCCCGACCACGGCCCCGACGTGGCCAAGGCGATGAAGGGGCGCGACCCCGCGCGGGCGTCGGTGCTGCTTTCGCACCAGCCCCTCACCGTGGATGACGCGGCGCGACAAAAAGTCGGCCTACAGCTCAGCGGCCACACCCACGGCGGCCAGATCCTGCTGTGGCGCTACCTGGTCTACCTACAGCAGCCCTACGTGAACGGCCTGCACGACCACCGCGGCACGAAGATCTACGTGAGCTCGGGCACCGGGTTCTGGGGGCCGCCCATGCGCCTGGGCAGCACCGCCGAGATCAGCCAGGTGGTGCTGCGGGCGCGGGGTTGAGCCACTCCCCGCGCGAGATTGACTCCCTCCCCCACGCGAATTGACTCCCCCCCCCCCCCCCCCCGCGCGCCCCCCCGCCCCCGCGTGTAGACCCCGGTGCCCGCGGGAGCATAAAACACCAACACCCC
>CAYFWA010000680.1:2242-4244 GCA_964346625.1 uncultured Myxococcales bacterium | reverse complement strand
TCGGCGGTGCGCTCCATGGACGGACGGTCGGCGGCGCGCTCCATGGAAGGACGGGCCGCGGCGGGCTCCATGGAAGGACGGGCCGCGGCGGGCTCCATGGAAGGACGGGCCGCGGCGCGCCGGCGAGCCGTAGGGGAGGGGGACGGCGTCACCGGCTGCAGGGTGGGGTTGGCCACCTCGAAGTCGATGAACAGCGGCAGGCCGGCCCGCAGATCCTCGTCCTGGGGGGCGCGCAGGTAGCGGATGGCCAGCTTCTCGGTCCGGGGCGCTGGGGGACCGCTGATGGTGAGATCGGTCTTCACCGAGCCGGTGCGGCTCCCGAGGGCGTCTCGCAGGCGGACCTCCACCGCGTAGCGACCTGGCGGGCTGGCCGGCGAGAGCGTGAGCCTGACCGCGGCCTCCACGAGCTCGGTGGACTTGCCGGGGGGCACCCGTTGCTCCACGGCGGTGAACTCCGGGCGCCGCAGCAGGACGCTGCCGTCGGGGGCCCGCACGGTGATGGCCGCCCGCAGGTGGATCCGCCGGCCGCGGGACTCGAGCCCGCGCAGCAGGCAGCGGATCAGCACGGTCTCGCCCCGCGCGAAGATGCCGTCCGGGCGTCGCCCCCCCACGCCGAGCAGCCGCACGGCGCTGACCTCCAGACCCTGGGGCGCCGGCGGCGCGTCCGCCCCGGAACGAGAGCCAGCCTCTGGTCGAACCGCACCCGCCTTGGTCTGCGTCGAGCTCGACGTGGCCTCCTTGTCCCTGCAGGCGCCGAGGGTCAACCCCAGCAGCCCGGCGAGCAACGCCGCGTCGAGCAACGCCGCGGAGGACATCGCGCGCGGGGGGCGGTGACCGGAGCCGGATCCCGCCCCCGGTCCCCGGCCGAATCCCCAGGTGTTCCCAGAGGCCAGCCCGGGTCCCTCGGTGTCCAGCCTCGGGATCACCCGGGACCTGGAGCCAATCCGGGCATCGATGCCATTCTCGTTGGGAGGCAACATGTCCGGAACGCTATGTGATCTCGGGGGATTCGACAAGGATTTGATTTGCCAAACCCCCTGTTGTGGGTACAATATCTCCTTGGCTCGCGCAAATATCGGCTCGAGGCACCGAGGCCGCCGAGGCGCCCGGCCCGCAAAGAGCGAGAAGGTCGAACATATAGACGGTTTCAACCGACAAGCGACACTGCGGACCGGAAGGGATCGGTGGATGAATCGCGAAGCCCATTATCCGCGAGCCATTGGCCTTGACCACCCCGCAGTCGCAGTTGCAGCCGCAGCCGCAGCCGCAGCCGCAGGAGCCGCATCGAGCCCAGCGGCGGCTCCGGATCACGGAGGTGCCGCGCCCCAGGGTTCGGACGGTGGGGTTCGGACGGTGGCGGTTTCGTCGCCGCGTCTCGCCCCGCGCGATGCGGGGTCGGGAAATGCGATCCGGGGGTTGTCCCATGTCGGACGGTTCTGCTGACGATCGGAAAGCGATGCGCACACCAGTCAAGCTGAAGATCAAGTTTCGCAGCGCGACGCTGAACCAGTTCATCGAACGCTACTCGGTGGACGTCTCCAAGGGCGGCATCTTCATCCGGACGAAGGACCCCCTGGAAGTCGGCACCAAGCTCCGTTTCGAGTTCCAACTCCAGGACGGCACGCCCCTGATCGTGGGTGAAGGGACCGTGGTCTGGATTCGGGAGCACGATCCCCAGCGCAAGGGCGTGGCGCCGGGCATGGGCGTGCGGTTCGATGAGCTGCAGCCCGAAAGCCAGAAGGTCCTCGTGGAGATCCTGCATCGCAAGGCCGGTGGGGCCCCATCGCCGGAGCTGGCCGCCACCCCGGCGGCGCCGGCAAAGCCGGCCGAAGGGGTGGCCCCCGGCAAGCCCGCCGAAGCGGCCTCCGCAGCCTCCGCGCCCGCGGCGCCCGCGGCGCCGGCGAAGCCAGATGCAGGGGTGACCCCCGGCAAGCCTGCCGAAGCGGTCTCCGCAGCCTCCGCGCCCGCGGCGCCCGCGGCGCCGGCGAAGCCAGATGCAGGG
>CAYFWA010000680.1:630-2142 GCA_964346625.1 uncultured Myxococcales bacterium | reverse complement strand
GTGACCCCCGCCAAGCCGGCTGCTGCGTCACCCCCGCCTCCCGCTTCCGCGCCGTCGGAGACGTCGAGCGAGGAGGCCGCTGCGCCACTAGAGGCTCGAGAGCCGGAGTCACCCGAGGCCAAGGAGTCCGACGTCGAGGCCGCTGCGGCGAGCCCCGAGGACGAGCCAACGGCGCCCCAGGAAGCGGCCGCTGCCGATGGGCCGGAGCCGGAGCGAGACAAGGAGCAAGGGCGGGACGCTGAAGGAGGGGCTGTCGAGCCGGACGAGAAAGACGAGAAAGACGAGAAAGCGGCCGACACTTCCGAGGAGAAGGAGCGAGAAGAGAAAGAGGCAACGGAGGCCGCCAAAGAGGCGCGTGAGAAGGCGGCCGAAAAGGCTCGCAAGCGAGCCGAGGAAAAGGAGGCGGCGCGCAAGGCCGCCGACGCGGCGGTCCGAAAGAAGGAGCGGGAGAAGGGCGAGGAGAAGGGCGAGGAGAAGGAGAAAAAGAGCACCGCCCGCAAGGAGAGCGGCGCTTCGCGCACCATCGCCGAGGCGGCGAAGCAGGCGGAGAAGAAACCCGAAAAGAAATCCGCAGCCAAGGTGGCGGGCGCGGCCAAGCCCGCGGCCGCCGACGCACCCGCCCGCGAGCGGGAGCCGAGCAGCGGGGGTGGGCTCAAGGTGCTGGTGGTCACCCTGGTGTTGGTGCTGATCGCGGCGGCGGCCTATTACCTGTACACCCGCTATGCGTCGCAGCCGACCCAGACATCCGGCCGGGCTGGGCGGCAGACCGCGACCGTGGACACGCCGACGCCCGACGCCGACACCGACCCCATCGCGATTGAACCGGGCGCGCGGGACGCGGGGGCCACTGCTCAGGTCTCGGACGTCTCGGACGCCGCGGCCGCCCGCGACGCCGCCGCCGCGCCGGATGTCCGTGAGGTGCCAGCCTGTGAGGACGGTGTGCTCGCGAAGGTGGTCTCCGAGCCCGCCGGCGGGAAGGTCTTCCTCGACGACGAGGATCTCGGTCGGGTCACGCCAACCCAGGTGTGCCTCCCCGAGGGGCGCAAGGCCAAGACCGTGAAGGTGGAGCTGGACCGCTATCGGCCGGGGTTTTACTACCTGCGGCGGATCAAGCCTGGTCAGGAGCTGAAGATCAAGCTCAAGCCCCTGGCCTATCGCATCCTGGTCAAGACCTTCCCCAGGGGCATGGACGTGTTCGTGGATGGGACCTACAAGGGCCGCTCTACCTTGAGCTTCAAGCTCCCTCCGGACAAGGAGAGCGTCGAGATCAAGGTCTCCAAGGAGGGCTACAAGACCGAGGTGATCACGGTGAAGCGTGACGAGGTCAAGTGGCGCAAGCAGAACCGCTATTTGTACCTGCACCCGGTGGTGGTGCGGATGCTCAACATGGGCGCCCCCACCGAGCCGCGGGGCGACGCCCCCGATACGCGCCCCGAGCCGCGGCGGGCCGAGCCCATGCGCCCCGAGCCGCGGCGGGCCGAGCCCATGCGCCCCGAGCCGCGGCGGGCCGAG
>CAYFWA010000680.1:0-530 GCA_964346625.1 uncultured Myxococcales bacterium | reverse complement strand
CCCAGGCGCGCTCCACCGCGCCGTCGACCGGCCATGCGCGCTCCACCGCGCCGTCGACCGGCCATGCGCGCCTCGGGTTCCGGAATGGATCCCTCCTGGCTCAAGCCGCAGTAGCCCTTCCCGAATCGCTCCTCCCCCGGGCCACTGCGGCCAAGCCCGCCGCTCCCTCTCTCCCTCCAACTCCCGCTCCCTCTCTCCCTCTGCGTTGGTTCTTTCGCGATGGATACTAAGAATACTAAAGTGAAAGTTGCAAAAATTGTCAATAAGAGCGTGCTTGGTCGTGTGCGTTGACTGCCTCCCTGCCAGCTCCAGTGCTACATGTAGTTTTTTTGACCACATCGCCATTGACCGGTAGCATGGGGAGGAGCTGCTACAGGCATGCCCACCTTCCGGTCTTCGTCTGGGAACCGGTGGGCTTTATGGTTTAAAAGTTTGTATTTATTGCCAAATAAATCTGAGGGCTCGCGCAAGAATCAGTTCGACGCACCGAGGGCGCCGAGGCGCAATGCTGTCAAGAAGCGAGGAGGGCG
>CAYFWA010000679.1:3899-4259 GCA_964346625.1 uncultured Myxococcales bacterium | reverse complement strand
ACCGCCGGCGCGCGGGTTGCAAAGCAGCATGATGTCACGGACCTCGTGGCCATCGGAGCCATCGGAGCCATCGGAGCTCTCACGGTCGTCGTAATCCGTGTCTTGTGCCGAAGCGTCGCGTTGCGAGCCGCCCCCCCTCTCGCCGATCCCTGCGACCTGGTGACTCTCTGGGTGCTCTGGGTGCTCTGGGTGCTCGGGGTGCTCGGGGTGCTCGGTAGAGGTGGCCATCTTCGGAGCCTCGCCTTTGGCACGCTTCAGGTCAAGCAGGATCACCGGCAGGGCTCGGAAGCAGGCTCGGAAGCAGACTCGGAAGCAGACTCGGAAGCAGACTCGGAAGCAGACTCGGAAGCAGACTCGGAA
>CAYFWA010000679.1:0-3799 GCA_964346625.1 uncultured Myxococcales bacterium | reverse complement strand
GCAGACTCGGAGAGGCCCTTGGATTCCCCGAATCCCGCTTCACCCCGAAAGCTGCAAGAAAACCAACGCCCATTACACAAAAAGCCCACAAGGCCTGGAAATATCAAAAGAAGTCACAGGGCTAAGGCCCCGGTCACGAATAAGGTGTCCAGTTCAGGGCGTCGAGGCGCCCGCCAGGACGGCCGACACCACGACCAGCGCGCCTGGAAGTGGCTGGAGCAGCTCTCCGAGCGGGTGGCGCCCTACCTGCAAATCAGCCTCTACTATGCGGCCGACACCCCAGACGCCATGCGTGGGCTGTCGCTGCCCAGCTCCCGCGAGCTACCCGTCGCCGAGAGCTCGTCAGACACCAACCACGCCGCGCGGGGATAGGGCCTCGACCCGCCGCCGCCCCCAGAACCATCCGTCGCTCCCGTTGTCCATCGGCAAGTGAGCCCCGGCCCTCCGTCGCCGGGTCACCCCGGGGTCTGGATGTCCCGCGACTCGGTCCCGCTACTTGAAGCCCTGCGACACGCGCTCCAGCAAGGCCAGATCCCCGTCGTCCAGCGCGAAATCCAGCACCCCGGTGTTCTGCTCGGCGTGCTGACGCTTCGTGGCGCCCGGGATGGCCACCACGGTGTCGTGGTGGAACTGCACCAGCCAGCGCAGGGCCGCCTGCCCCGGCGTCACGCCGTACTTTTCTGCCACCGTCCGCAGCGCCTCGATCACCGGGCGGCTCTTTTCGAGCCCCCGGGACCTGAAGGCGCCCAGCCACTTGCGCGGACCCGCGCGCTTCTTCACGGCCTCGGGGTCTTCGTGGAACTTGCCGGTGAGCAGCCCCTGGGCCAGCGGAGAGTAGGCGATGATGGTCATGCCGAGCTCCCGAGCGGCTTCCAACACCCCGTTTCGCTCGATGCGACGATCCAGCAGGTTGTAGCGCACCTGGTTCGAGGCGAGGGGGTACCCCTCCTTTTCGAGGGCGGCGTGGGCCCGCCGCATCTGGTCGGCGCCGAAGTTGCTCACGCCCGCCGCCCGGACGGAGCCGGCCCGCAGCAGCTCGGCCATGGCCTGCATCTCACCGTTCACCGTGGCCAGGGAGTAGGGCTGGTGCACCTGATGCAGGTCGATGGAAAAGCCCTGCAGCGCGGCGAGCCGCTCGTCGATGGTGCGGGTCAAGGAAGCCGCTGTCCGGAGCATGGGCCACCACTTGGTGGCCACCACCACGCCCTGCTCGGTGCCCACCTCCCGGGCCGGCTTTCGCCCCGCCGCCGCCAGCGCCTGGCCGAGCACCCGCTCCGAGGCGCCGTTGCCGTACATCTCCGCCGTGTCGAACCACTGGATCCCGCCCTCCAGCGACGCCTCCACGATCTGCTGGGCCGTCGCGCGGTCCAGCGAAGGCCAGAACTTCCCGGCCAGCCCCTGCCCCTCGGAAAACTGCCAGCAGCCCAGCCCCACCGGGGTGACCCACACGTCGGTCTGGCCCAGGCTCCGTAAGGCGCGGGGCGCTGCACTTCCGGCGGTAAAGCCCGCGGGGGCGCGCTCCGCCCCGTCGGTCACGTCGCGCGTAGCCGTCGTATCGCCATCCTGAGCGGTCATGCTCTCCACCTCCGGTCGTGATACGACCGATTGCCTGCCCCCGGAGGCTAGCACAGGTACCGGGGAATGCAGATCCCCGGGGACGGTCGCCGGAGGGACGGTCACTCGCGGGCAGGGTCGGCGTTGGGGCGATGGGCCGAGCGACGATCGGATCCGTCGGGCTCCCCCGGCAGGCCAACCAGCCGGAGCAGCTTCAGGGCGTTGGTGGTGGGGGCCACGCCGTCGCGGAGCCGGTAATCGAAGGTCATGCGGGGGCCGTGCTCCCCGACCCGGACCTCGCGGGCCTTCGGCGCCGCCCGCGGCGCGGATGCGGGCTCGGCGGCGTGGTACTCCTCGGTGAAGTGCACCGGCCGCGCCGCCTCGGCCAGGCCCCCGGTCTCCGCAAGAGTGAGATCGTGGGTGGAGACGGCGCCGATGGCCCCCTGGGCCATGAGGTACTGGATGACCCGACGGACGGCGATCTGGCGCTCGTAGACGTTGGTGCCCTGCAGGATCTCGTCGAGCAGGTACAGATAGGTCACGTCGTCCGAGTCGCCACAGCGGGTCGCCTCGTCCACGAGCTCCTTGAGACGTCGCAGCTCCGCCATGAAGAACGAGACCCCGGCCTCCAGGGAGTCCTGGACGCGGAAGCTGGTGCCCAGGCGCAGAGCGGGCAGCGTGAGGGAGCGGGCGTGCACCGGCCCCCCCGCGTGGGCGAGCACCACGTTGGCGCCGATGGCGCGCAGCAGGGTGGACTTGCCGCTCATGTTGGAGCCGGTGACCAGCAAGAAGGAGCCGGGCGGGCCCACGGTGACGTCGTTTTCGACGCACTCGTCCGGCGGGAGCAGGGGATGCCCCAGCGCCACCGCCTCCAGCCGGGGCGCCGAGCGGCGGTCATCCGTCGCCGCGGCTGCGGCGGCTGCGGCGGCTGCGGCGGCGTCGCCATCGCTGCGTGCGTCGGTGGCCGTGCGGTCCGCGGCGGTGGCACCGCTGCCTCCGTCGGTGAAGCGGGGAAACGCCCAGCGCGGCTCTTCGTGACAGAGCGCGGCCAGGGCCGTGAGCGCCTCGACCTCCCCCAGGACGGTGAACCAATCCCGCACGTGACGACCGACGCCCTGTTGCCAGCGCTCCAGGGCGTACAGCACGTGAAAGTCCCACAGGGTGAGCCCCTGCAGCACCAGGTACAGGAGCCCGGATCGGCGCGCGTCCGCGAAGCCGATGATGCGGTCCAACCGCCGCATCTGAAGGTGGGCGGTGAGCCCCTGGGCGGTCAGTCGTTGCTGCAGCCGGCGCAGCAGCGGCGCCTCCCACCGCGCCTCGGCCAGGGGCCGAAACAGCCCGGCGAAGCGCCGGAAGGCCCGCTCCCGCCAGGCGAGCTGATCAAAGATCTCGTGGGCCGCCCGGCTCATGAGCCCACTCACGGCCAGGTTGAACAGGGCGGCGATCAGCCACCAGGGAGGGAGCACCCCCGTGAAATGGAGGCCCATCAGGGTGAAGGTCCCCGCCGCCAGGATCCGGGGGACCCACCGTCGCCAGGCCCGAGCGAGGAGCCAGGGGGGGCCCTCGGCCCACTGGAGAAACGGCTCCACGTTCAGCGGCAGGTCCAGCATCCGCCGGCCCCGCACCCCCAGCTCCTGTCGCCAGTCGAGCTGGGGCGCCAGCTCCTTAACCGCGGCCTGCCGCTGGCGCACCCCGTCCGGCGTGGCGGGCTCGAGCAGCCAGGCGGCCAGGGTCTGCCGCCCCATGGGCGTGTTGCCCGTCCCCAGGAGCTGGAACAGCGAAGCCCGGGAGCCCTCGGATTCGAACAGGTCCAGATCCCGCGCCACCGGCCGGCGCGCAAGCTCGGCGGGCACCGGGCGCTCCGGGAGCCGGCCCCAGCGCCGCTGCCGACGCCAGATGGCCTCCTGGTTGAGGGTCACCAGCAGCTCGTAGCGGCGCAGGGCGCGGAGCACCCGGTCATGGATCCGCACCAGCACCGCGTAGGTCACCAGGGCCAGGGCCCCCACCGCCACGTACCCCCAGCGGATGGCCGTGAGGTTCCACAGCCCGTAGCTCCCCGCCACCACCGCCCCGAGGAAGGTCACCAGGCGCAGGTGGGCGAGACGCCGGCTGCGACCGCCGAGCCGGTCCACCTCCTGCCCGAACCGCTCCACCCGCTCCCGATAGCGCGCGACCACCTCATCGCGCTCGGGCTCGTCGCGCTCGGGCTCGTCGCGCTCGGGCTCGTCGCGCTCGGGCTCGTCGC
>CAYFWA010000678.1:0-4273 GCA_964346625.1 uncultured Myxococcales bacterium | reverse complement strand
TCCACTCCGTGACGCTCTGCGTGACGCTCATGCCTGCACCCACTTCGGAACGCTCATGGCTCCCCTCTCGGCCGGGGACTATATCCCATGGCCCAAAGGAACGGTAGGGGGACGCAGTGGTGGTCCCCGGCCTCGCCGTGCGTTATACTCTGCGACCGCGGACGGGGCCGGCGCGGCCGGCGCGGCCAGCGCAACGCGACGTCACCTGGCCCGGTCCCCGGCGGACAGCAGAATTCGGAAGCGACGAGACGGCGAAATCAAGATGATCACGGTAGCCAGTTATCAGGGGCGCACCATCGTGGGCAGGCTCGAGCGGGGGGCGGACATCATCGAGGGTCTGCGCGCGGTGTGCGGCACCCGGGAGGTCCGCTGCGGGACGGTTTCGGCGGTGGGGGCCCTGGAGTCGGTGGAGCTCATTCACTACGATCCCAAGCGCAAGCGGTACCGGCCACCGCGGCTGCTCAAGGGGCCGCTGGAGATCCTGAGCCTGCAGGGCAACCTCTCGGAAAACGAGGGGGACCTACACGCGCACCTGCACGTGACCCTGTCACGGGAGGGAGACAACGGGATCGAGGTGATGGGCGGACACCTGGCGGCGGGCAAGGTCTTTGCCTGCGAGTTCTGCATCACGGCCCTCGACGATGTCTTGTTGCGCCGCGGCGAGGATCGTTTTACCGGGCTGCGGCTGTGGCAGACGGGGTTCGAGGCCGATCCGCCGCAAGCCGCGGGCAGCGCCGAGCCCGGCATCCCCGCGTCCGGCGTCGGCGCCGTGGAGGCCGCGGAGAAGGAGCCGGATCGCCCGGTGGAGGGCGACCCCGAGCGCGTCCCCCGCGACGAAGCACGGGAGGAGGCGGAGGACGACGCGGAGGACGACGCGGCGGAGCCGCATCTGCCGCGACCCGGGGCCACGGGCACCACGAGCTGGGCGGACGTGGCCAAGGCCTCGGAGCGGGCCCAGGAGCCCGATCCCATCGCGGCGTGGGCGGGGGCGGCCGCGCGCGGCGCGGAGCCCGGGGAGGCGGGCGCCGCGGCCGCCGCGCCACCGCAAGATGAACAGGAAGAGGAAGAGGAGCTCGAGGACTACGTGGAGCTGGAGGCCGGGGACATCATCGAGCACCCCAAGTTCGGTCGCTGCGTGGTGGAGCGCCTCGAGGGCGCCGAGGAGTATGTCCACGTGCGGCTGCGCAACCGCAACGTGGTGCGCCTGAGCCTCGACATCGTCACGTTGGAGCTCATCGGCGCCGAGGCGGGTCAGCAGGTCTTCCGCGCCCGCATCGAGCCTTGAGCGCCAAGGCATCTGCGCAATCCACGGGTGGGCGATGCGGCTTCGTGACGAGCTGACCTGTCAGCGAATTCTGTGGCGCGGCTCGCGCAGCTTCGCCGCCGCCTCGGTGTTGCTCCCCCTGCGGGTGTGGCGTCCCACGGCCGCCATCTACGCCTTCTGCCGGGTCTCCGATGACGCCGTGGACGCGCCGGGGGCGGGCCACGAGGCGCTGGATCAGCTCACGCACCGCCTGGAGCGCGCCTACCGGGGGGCGCCGCTGGATCACGCCGTGGACCGCGCCTTCGCCGACGTGGTGGGGCGTCACCGCATCCCGCGCGCGCTGCCCGAGGCGCTGCTCGAGGGGTATGCCTGGGATCTGCAGGGCCGCTCCTATGCGTCCCTGTCGGAGCTGCGCGCCTACTGCGCCCGGGTCGCCTCCACCGTGGGGGGGATGATGACCCTGCTCATGGGCCGCCGCGACCCCGCGACCCTCGCCCGGGCCTGCGATCTAGGGGTGGCCATGCAGCTCACCAACGTGGCGCGCGACGTGGGCGAGGACGCGCGCAGCGGCCGGATCTATCTGCCGCGGCAGTGGCTCGAGCAGGAGGGCGTGGACCCGGAGTCCCTTTCCGGCGCTCCGGTCTTCACCCCCGCCCTCGGCCGCGTGGTGGCCCGGCTTCTGCGGGAAGCGCACGGTCTGTACCAGCGGGCCGACGAGGGCATCGCCCGGCTGCCGCGCGATTGTCGGCTCGCCATCGCCGCGGCGCGCGGCATCTACGCCGACATCGGCCGCGTCGTCGCCGAGCGGGGCTACGACTCGGTGTCGGGCCGCGCCTACACCAGCGGCCGGCGCAAGCTGCGGCTCATGGCGGCGACGCTGCCCTGGCTCGCGGCGCGCCCCGGGGCGGCGGCGGAGCCACCGCTGCCCGAGACGGACTTCCTGGTGGAAGCCGTGGCGCGCTGAACGCGGCTACGCTCCACCGGGACCGGCGCGGCCGACGGCTACGGTCTCCCCATCCGCTGTACGCTCTGGCGGGCGAGCTGGAGCTGCTCGCTCAGGGCATCGAGGCGAACGTATTGCTGCTGCAGTGGCTCTGCCCGGGCCTGGGGGCGGACCCGCTTCACGATGAGGTGCAGCTCGGTGTAGAGCCGGGCCACCTCCTCCTCGCGCTGCGCGCAGGCGGTCTTGTAGCGCTGGACCTCGTCTTGGAGCTGCTGGGTCCGCGCGCGCTTGTCCTCCTGGACGTCGTGGAGCCGACCATCCAGCGTCTCGATCTGGAAGGACAGGTCCTCGACCTCGGCCTCCAGGTCTGGGGTCGGGGTCACCTGTAGCGCCTTGAGCTTCTGGCTGCGCAGCAGCTTCAGATCCAGCGTGGCGTAGCGCAGATTGGTCTCCTGCTCGCCGGCCTCGAAGCGGATCCGCTCGAAGTTCTGCTCCTGCAGTCGGATCTGGCCGAGCAGCGACTGGATCTCTTCCTCGATCTGCAGCAGCTCCGACAGCACGGAGGAGAGCTCCTCGGACCGGATGGCCGCCTCCCCGAGGCTGAAGGCGAGCTCCTTGAGGACGTGGTGCAGCTCGGAGCGCAGATCCATGGACTGGCTGGCCAGGACGCTCTCCCTGGGCGCCTCGGAGGGCGGGGCGGCCTTGGCGCGCTCCCGCCCCAGGCCCTCGTCGCAGACCTGCACCATGGGCTCCCGATCCGGGGTGATGGCGCCCCAGGCTCCGGTGGTCTTCACCCGCCCCTGGCCCGAGCGGCCCGCGCCGGTGGTTGCCACCAGGTCCGAGGCGAGCCCGGCGAGCTGGCCGCGCAGCGCCAACAGATCTCGGCACAGGGCGGCGGCGGTCTGGTAGCGATCTGCGGGCCGCTTGGCCAGGCACTTGAGCAGGATGCCGTCCAGGGTGGGAGGGATGGGCTGCCGCGGCATCAGTGAGGAGGGCGTCGGGGGGGGCTTTTGGACGTGCATCTGCAGCACGGCGGTGGCTTCCCCGTTGAAGGGGGGATCCCCGGTGAGCAGCTCGAAGGCGATGGCGCCCAGAGAATAGATGTCCGAGCGGCCGTCTACGGGGAGATCCATGGCGCCCTCGGGGGAGATGTACTCCGGCGTGCCGAAGATCTGCCCCGACAGCGTGATGCGCTTGTTCTCGAATTCCGGGGCCAGGATCTTGGCGATGCCGAAGTCCACCAGCTTTACCACGTCCTGACGACCCCGGACCTCGCAGAGCATGATGTTCTCGGGCTTGATGTCCCGGTGCACGATGCCCATCGAGGCGGCGTAATCCAGCGCATCGGCGAGCTGGATGAGGATGGGCAGGCTGCGAGTGAGGGGCTGGGCCCCGGTCTTGTCGAGCACCTCGTCGAGGCCGATCCCCTCCAGGTACTCCAGCACGATGTAGAAGGGGCCGTCGTCCAGGCGGCCGAAGTCGGCGATGTAGTTGACGTTGGGGTGCACCACCTGGCTGGCGGCGATGGCCTCCCGGCGGAACCGCTCCACGAAGGTCTCGTCTTCGTCGTAGGGTACCTTGAGCACCTTGATGGCGTAGGTGCGCCGCAGCGTGAGGTGGCGGGCCCGGTACACCGTGCCCATCCCGCCCTCGCCGAGGACCCCCTCGATGCGGAACCGTCCGGCCACCACCTGCCCTTTTTCGAGCCCCGAGTCCGTGGATCGCATGGCCGCATTATAGCCATCGACGCCGAGCCCGCCAGCGTCGACGTCCGCGGCGTGGATCTCGTTGCCACGCGGTTTCGCCACCGCGACGGCGTGCGCCATCAACCGAACCGCATCAGCAGGTTCTCGATGCGCGTCCGCTTCGTGAGCGTCACGTTCTTGCGGACCGTTGCTGCCTCGGGGTCGAGCAGCCAGAGGGTCGACTCGGGCTCGGGCGTGAGCACCGCCACGATCCACTGCCAGCCGAACCGGGCAGCGTCTGCCTGCTGCATGCGTTGCCAGGCGGCCTTTTCGAAGCGCACGGGCAGTGTGGTACGGGTGGCGGTTGGCACGGTCGTGCAT
>CAYFWA010000677.1:0-4284 GCA_964346625.1 uncultured Myxococcales bacterium | reverse complement strand
TGACTTCGGCATTCGTGCGCCGATCCATCAATTCTGTCTGCGTCGCTCGTCGGTTGAATACGTCACTGTATTCGCCCTCCTCGCTTCTTGACAGAATTGCGCCTCGGCACCCTCGGTGCTTCGAAGTTATTCTTGCGCGAGCCCCTAGGCGCCGTACCGCGCTGTGGGCGCCGTCGGCGCCCACCACGTGGCGCGCCTCGACGATGATCCGTGATGGAGACGGCGGTGACGGCCCGTCCGCGGGCGCCCGTTTCAGGGTGGCGAGGGTGGCGAGAGTGGCGAGGGTGGCGAGGGTGCCGATGTAGCCGGAGTCGGGGCCGGCCCCGGCGGGCGCCAGGCCGACGAGCCGGTGCCCCTCGAGCACGGTCACCCCGCGGCGCCGCGCCGCCTGCGCCAGGGCCGCGTCGAAGCTCGGGCGGTGCACGGCCAAGGCGGGCCGCGGCAGAGGGCGTCGCTGCTCCAGGCCGTCGCGGCGCAGCACCAGGGTGCGGATCTCCTGGTGGGGCACGCCCGCGAGGTCGGGGAGCCAGCGCCGCACCCAGGGCAACGCACGGGGCGCGATCACGCCGCCGCAGGGCTTGGGCCGCGGGTGGACCGCCGCTTCGACTACCAGCAGGTCGGCCGGACCGTAGCGATCGCTCCACGCCAGGGCCGCCGCCAGACCCGCGGGTCCGGCACCGACCACGAGCAGCCTGACTTCCGCGGGGACCTCCATGGGTGCCTCCCAAACCCGCTGGGGCGCCACCCGGCGGGGCGTCATCCGGCGGGGCGCCACCCGGCGGGGCGCCAAGCGACGCGGCGCCACGCGTCGCGACGCGGCGAGCCTCAGGCGGGGAAGGCGCGTGCCAGCAGTCGGTCCACCGGCTCCCAGAGCTTGGGGCCGTGCTCGATGACCCCGAAGTGCGAGGCGTCGCCGATGATCACGAGCTCGGCGTCGGGCAACGCCTGGGCCATGCGGCGCGCCGCGGCCGGCGGCGTGAGCAGATCCTGGCCCCCGGCCACCACCAGGGCGGGGCAGCGCACGTCGGGCAGCAGCGCGTGGGCGTCGTGACGGGCCAGCTCGCGCAGGGTGCCGAAGTAGATCCGCCGGTGGGCGTTGGCCACCGCGCGCACGTTGGCCGCGAAGCTCTGGCGGTGCGCCCCGGGGCCCACGAACCGGACGGTGGTGAGCACGGCCCAGGCCACCGGGGGCAGGGCCACCGCCGCGTCCATCAGGAGCTGCGCCGGCGCCGGGACGCGGTACAGCAGATCCACGACGCCCTCCACCACGTCGCTGGCCGGAGCGCCGAAGGCCTGGAGGAAAGGTCGGCCCGCCGCCCCGAACAGCGCGCCGAAGCCGGCCACCCGCGTCGGGGCCAGCCGGTAGAGCTCCAAGCCCACGGGGACCCCCATGGACCAGCCGAGCACCGCCGCCTCGGAGACCTCGAGGGCCTCGAGGATGCTCAGCGCGTCGCGGGCCTGGCGCTCCATGCCGAGCCGCTCGCGACCGTCGGCCCAGCGCTCGGGCTCCTCCAGGCGGCTGGCGCCCGCCCCCCGGTAGTCCCAGCAGATCACCCGGTGGCGCGGGGCCAGGTGCGCCGCCAGGAAGTCGAGGCCCGGGCGCACCACGCCGATGCCGTTGGCCAGCAGCACCGGGGGCCCCTCGCCGGTGACCTGGACGGACAGCGTCACCCCGTCGTCGGCGCGGACGCGGTGTTGCTCGAAGGAAAGCTCCGGAAGATCGAGGGGCAGCACGGGCATGGTCGGCGTAATCTCCATCTGCCCCGCGAGGCCGCCTGGGTTGAGCCGGCTGGGGCCGCCGGATTTTAGCACGAGGCCCGGCATCCAAGAAATCCCTTGGATCCCCGCCGGGTCTCGCTACACTTTCTGCATGCTTTGCATGCTCTCCGGACAACGCAGCCCCGCTCAGCGCGCGCCACGAACGCCCGTCCCTTGGGCCCTGCCAGCCATCCGGTGGCTGCCTGGGCCTCTGGTTCTGCTTCTGTTGCCGGCCGTAGCCATGGCCGTGGCCGTGGCCATGGCCATGGTCATGGCCGGCTGCCCTCACACCGAGCCCTATCCGCCGGGACCTTGCGGCAACGGGGAGCTCAACGACGGGGAGCAGTGCGACGACGGGGTGCTCAACAGCGACCTGGCGCCGGACGCCTGCCGCAGCGACTGCACCCGCGCGCGCTGCGGCGACGGCGTGATCGACTCCGACGAGCAGTGCGACGGCGAGAACCTCGCCGGTCAGACCTGCCAGGGCTACGGCTTTCATGGCGGCTCGCTGGTCTGCGACTTCGCCGAGTGCGAAGTGCTCACGCGGCACTGCACGCTGTGCGGCGACGGGCTCGCCGAGGGCAGCGAGGACTGCGACGGCGAGGACCTGGGGGGCCGGACCTGCGCCTCCATCGGCTTCGAGGGCGGGGACCTGCAGTGCCTGCCGGACTGCGGCTTCGACCGCACCGGCTGCGCAGGGGGCTGCGGCAATGGCCTGCGCGAGGGACAGGAGGACTGCGACGGCGGGGACCTGGGCGGCGACACCTGCGCGAGCCTCGGCTTTACCGAGGGCAACCTGAGCTGCAACGCGGCCTGCGAGTTCAACCGGACCGCCTGCGTGGGCGGCTGCGGCAACGGCGTGGTGGAGGAGGGCGAGGCCTGCGACGACGGCAACGACATCCCAGGCGACGGCTGCACCGACTGCCGCGCCGGCGATGGCACCTTCGAGGTGGCGGCGCCCCTGGCCACCGGCACCCACCCCACGGCCTTGCGCGTGGCGGACCTGGACGGCGACGGGCTGCTGGATCTGGTGGTGGGTCACGCGGGCAGCGCCGCGCCCTGGGGCGGCGTGGTGGTGCACCGCAACCTCGGCGGGCGTGCCTTCGCCAGCGCTCAGCCGAGCCCGCTGGGGGTCCGCGTGTCGGCCCTCGCCGTGGACGATCTCGACGACGACGGGCAACCGGACGTGGCCGCGACCTACCTCGCCCCGCCGGACCGACCCGACGATCCCGGCGGGCTGCTGCTCTCCTGGGGGGCGGGCGACGGAACCTTCGACGCCACGGCGCTGTACCAGCCCGGCACCCGCCCCCTGGCGGTGGAGGCCGGCGGGTTCGATGACCAGCCGGCGCCCGACGTGGCCGTCCTCAACGTGGGCTCGGGCAACGTGGCCGTGCTGGCCAACGACGGCGCCGGGACCCTGACGCCCTCCGGGACCGTATACGCCTTCGGCTGGCCCACTCACCTGGCCCAGGCCGACCTGGACGGCGACGGCTTCCCGGATCTGGTGGTGAGCCGCTCGCTCACCGCCACCGTTGGCGTGTTTTTCGGCAACGGCAACGGCACCTTCGCCTCCGCCGTGTCCCGGTACGTGGGGGACCAGCCGGCCGGCATCGCCGCCGGTCGGGTGGACGGCAACGAGACCATGGACCTGGTGGTGGCCCTCAAGGGCGAGGGGGAGGTGGCCACCCTGGCCGGCGACGGGCAGGGCGAGCTCGGCTACCCCCTGACCACCACGGTGGGCGGCCAGCCCACCCTGCTGGTGACGGCGCGCTTCAACGCCGATCCCCACCTGGACCTCGCGCTGGTGGACAGCAGCCGCGACGCGGTGCGGCTGCTCGCGGGCGTGGGAGACGGCGGTTTCACGGCCCAGGATCCCATCGCCGTGGGCGCGGCCCCGGCCGCCCTGCGCGCCGCAGACCTCGATGGGGACGGGATCACGGATCTGGTAGTCGTCTGCAGCTTCTCGCACGACGTCTGGATCCTGTGGGGCAACGAGCAGTCGTCGTGAATTCCACCCTCGCGCCCCCCCCCTGCCTGGAGAACGGACACTTGTCGACTCACAGCCACGATTTCGTAGAGCAGTACCCCGGCCCGGTGGCCTTCGGCTTGGACCGCGCCACGGACGAGCACACCATCATCTACGTGCTCCAGAAGCTTTCTGACGACCGGTTGATGGAGGTGCTGGTCCCGCGGCTCTCGGACGAGGAGCTGGAGCAGACCTACTCCTTCGTCACCCGGCTGCTCAAGGCCCACCTGCAAGACGAGGAGTACCACCGGTTGTTCCTCAAGGAGTAGCCCCTCCATCCACCGGCCGTACACGTTCAGGGGGGGATGTCCCATCCCCCCTCGCCCCGAAAAAGCGCGGTTTTTCAGGGCTCACCCCCAATCATCCCAGCTTCGCGCCGCTGCAAGGAAAGACGCCAGCGCGCCGCGAAACGCGTTTTCGTTCCTACGAACCACCCGAACGGTTAGAGCCATTTGCGCTGTGGGCAACAGTCGAAAGGTAGTCGCTTTTTCGGCATCGCG
>CAYFWA010000676.1:2582-4288 GCA_964346625.1 uncultured Myxococcales bacterium | reverse complement strand
AGCCGGGCGCCTCGGCGCCCTGAACTGGACATCTTATTCGTGAGCGGGGCCTTACGTGGCGCGAAAGACACCGCGGCGGCGTGATCCGGCGAGGCCGGTGACGCTCGGAACCCGGGTCGGCTCCGGAACCCCATTCGGCTCCGGCGCGCGGGGCGGCGTGGGTACGGGGGTGAGGGTGACTCATTGGTCGTCTCCCATGGCGCGGCGGAGCGCGGCGCGGGCGATGTAGTAGTCGTACAGGGCCTTGGAGTACATGGCCTTGGCCTTGGTGAGCTCCATCTGGGCGTCCAGCACGTCGGTGGTGGAGCTGGCGTCCAGCTCGTAGTGCTTCACCTGGATCCGGTGGCTCTCGGCGGCGGCGGTGACCGCGGCCTTGGCCACCTTGAGGGAGGCGCGGGCCACCCTCAGATCCAGGTAGTGCTTCTTGACCTCCAGCGGGATCCCGGACCGCGCCTTGCGCTCCATCAGCCGCGCCTTGTTCAGCTTCGCGGTGAGCACGTCGGCGTCGCGCCACTTCTTGCCCCAGGCGAACTCCCACTCCAGCACCGCGCCGAAGAAGAACGCCGTGGTGGGCATGATGGTCCCCATGCCGTAGTTGGCCTCGAACTGGGCCACCGCCGCCACCGTGGGCACCATCTGCCACCTTTTGGCGCTGCGGCCGGCGCGGGCCTGGGCCTGGCCGAGCCGGGTCATCCGGATCTCCTGGCGCTGCTTGAGCGCCCGGGCGGTGCACTGCTCGAGGCTGAGGGCGTAGGGCGGCGGTGGGTCCAGGAACCGCTCGGTGAGGCGCAGCTTGGCGTTGATGTCCAGGCCGAGGACGCGGGCGAGGTTGGAGCGCGCGAGCTCCACCGCCGCCTGGGACTTGAGCCGCCCCTGCTGCACCTCGGCTAGCTTCACCCGCACCTTGAGCTGCTCGGCCTTGCGCACCATCTCCTCGTCGAGCAGCTTGCGCACCCGCTTGTCGTGGGCGAGCACGAGCTTTTCGGCCTCGGCCATGATCTGGTCGTAGGCCTGGGCCTGGTAGACCTGCAGGTAGGCCTGGGTCACCTCGAAGCGCACCTGCTGGGAGGACCGCTTGCGCTGGGCGCGGGCCATGCCCACCCCCAGCTTGTCGACGCGGTTCACCTGGTAGATGGAGTACAGCGGGGTGAGGGGCTGCACGAGCTGCACCGCGGCCTGCATGGTGAACTGCTCGCGGATCTTGCCCAGATCGAAGGCCTGCATGAAGGCGTCGAAGCAGTGGCCGTAGGAGGCGAACAGCTCGCAGCCGGCGGGCATGTCGATGTTCTCCATGTCCAGCGGCGGGATCTCGAAGTTGAGATCGCTGTCCCACAGCAGGATGTTCCCGGTGACCTTGAGCCGGGGGAACCACATCAGCTTGCTGGCGCGGCGCTTGGCGTGCGCCTCGCTCACCGCGGCGCCGGCGAGCTTCACGTCCCAGCTCTGGCGGAGCCCCAGGGAGATGGCCTGCTCGAGGGAGAGCTGTCGCGCGGCGGGATCGGTCGGTGCGGCCCTGGTCGAGGCAGCGGTGGCCCCTGCGGCCCCTGCGGCCTCGGCCCGCGCCGGGGGCGCGCCGCCTCCCAGGGTGACGACCAGGGTGGAGACCAGGGTGAAGACCAGGGCGACGACGCGCGGGGCTACCCGTGCGTCAACCCGCGCGTCAACCGGCGCGTCAACCGGCGCGTCAACCCGCGCGTCAACCCGCG
>CAYFWA010000676.1:1355-2482 GCA_964346625.1 uncultured Myxococcales bacterium | reverse complement strand
CAGCGGATCGGGCGCCTTGGTGAGCGCGGGCGGCGTGTCGAGCGAATCGAGCGAATCCAGCGCTCATTTGAGCACCCCGTTCAGAAAGACGTCCAGGACCAAGGGCATGGTCTCGGCGAAGGGCTGGTGGGGCTCCTCCTGGAGCCAGAGCTGGTTCACCGAGTCCATGGTGCCGATGAGCATCACCGCCAGGGCCCGGGGGTCGAGCTCGCGCAGCACGCCCTCCTCCATGCCGCGTCGCAAAAGGCGCGTGGTGAGCTCGATGAAGCGCGTGTACAGGTCACCCTTGGCGCCCAGGGTCGCCTCCATTCCTTCCGGGATCTCCGAGGAGGCCGGCCCCCAAACCACCGCCGGGAAGGTGTGGTGCACGATCTGGAACAGCTCGCGGTGCTCGTCCATGTACCGGGCGTAGACCGAGGTGATGCGCTCGATGAGGGACATGAAGTCTCCCGGCTGGGCGAACTGCGCGTCGAGGCGGCCCCAGAGCCCCTCGAGCTGGTCCGACAGCAACGTGGCGAAGATCTCGTCCTTGCCGGTGAAGTAGTTGTACAGCGAGCCGGTGGAGAAGCCCGCCTGCTTGGCGATGTCGGTCATCTTCGCCTCGTAGTAGCCCTTGGCGGCGAAGATCTCCTGGGCGGCGTTGAGGATGGCGGTGCGCTGCACCTCGCGGAGCTTGTCCAGCCGTCGCTGCTTGGCCGAGCGCGAGGGTTCCGTCTCCTCGCCCTCGGTGGTCTGCGCTGCGCTCGCCTCGGCTTCCGTTGTTTTCGTTTCTTCCGTGTCCACCGCGGCCTCCTTGTCCCTGACTCCAGCACGGTCTGCGGGAGCAGCATCTGATAAAGCAGTGTCTGCAGCAGTGGCCTTGCCTCCATCTTCGGCCCCGCCGCCATCCCGACCTGCGCGGGCAGCGGGCGATGCCTCAATGGTTGGATGCAGGGTCCTCATGGGTCCGGCATTTTTGGACCATTGTTCGAAATGTCAAACAAAAAATCACGAAAATTACTCGCGGGTCAGAAGAATGAACGAGGATTCAACTTCTGTAACCAACTGTAATAGCGCGTTTTAATTTAAGGCAGGCCGGGAAGCAAACCGGGAAGCAGGCCGGGGAGCAGGCCGGGGAGCAGGCCGGG
>CAYFWA010000676.1:0-1255 GCA_964346625.1 uncultured Myxococcales bacterium | reverse complement strand
GGCCGGGAAGCAAACCGGGAAGCAGGCCGGGGAGCAGGCCGGGGAGCAGGCCGGGAATCGGCCGGGAATCGGCCGGGAATCGGCCGGGAATCGGGCCGGGAAGCAGGCCGGGAAGCAAACCGGTTGCTCGGGACGTGAAAGCGCTTTCGCCCTTCACATCACGGTTGACCCGATGACGCGCTGAGGTACGCTATCCAGATGACCGACATCGAGCCGAAGACCGGGAAGGCAGATGAGGGGGCACGCCCCCCAAAGCCCCGCAACAAGAAGTCTTCGTACACACCGGAGCAGCGGGCCAAAGCCGACGAGCTCGTGGAGCGCTCGGGGATTCCCCGCCCCATGGCCCTGCAGGTGGCCGCCGGGCACCTGACCCTCAACGAAGCGCTCACGCGCCTCATGAGAAAGGAGCAGGCGCGCAAGCTGGCCGAAAAGGAAGGGATCGAGATCTACGAGGCGCAACAGGTTCTCGCCGGGAAGACGGACGCCGAGCAGATCAAGATCCTCAAGCAGCTCAAGGTCTCTCCGGCCCGCCAGCCGGACCGCAGCGTCCTGGTGGATCTGCTCGAGTCGGGCGCGTCAGCGGTGTTTCACCGTTTCGGCCACGAGCCCTACGAGGCCCGGGTGGTCGGCGTGGAGAAGTACGACTGCACGCTGGAGAGCCCCGATGGGGAGCGCGAGGAGGTCCAGAAGCACGAGCTCAAGCTCGTGGCGCCCCTGCCGGCGACGGCGGGGGAAGGGGCCTCTTCCAGCGCGGGGAGCGGGGACACCGCGCCGGGACCCACCTTCTCGCACGACGCCGAGGTGGCCGCACAGGAGCTCGGCCCCTCCATCCGGTTCACGGACCGGTTCCGCTCCTCCAAGCGGGTGCTCTTTCGCCTCTACCGCGATCAGATCCCCATGCGGGTGACCTTCCGCGACGGTGAGCAGTGCGAGGGCTACGTGGGCTGGCACGGCAAGTACGAATACCAGCTCCTGGGCGCGATCCCCACCGACGAGGACCTCACGCGTCCGCTGGCCCCCGGCCACGTGGTGATCTTCCGCCACGCCATGCACCGCATCGACGAGCTCGCGCCAGCCGCGCCGGAGCCCGCGCCGGCCGAGGGCGCGGGGGCCGGCGCCGCAAGCGGCGGCCCCCCGAGCCCGAACTCGACGGGCGAGGCCGAAGCAAAGCCCGAGACGGCGGAAAAGCCCAAGCAGCAGAAGCAAAAGCAAAAGCAAAAGCAAAAGCAAAAGCAAAAGCAAAAGCAAAAGCAAA
>CAYFWA010000675.1:0-4309 GCA_964346625.1 uncultured Myxococcales bacterium | reverse complement strand
GACGAGGGCGACGGGGGCGACGGGGGCGACTCGCCGCCGCCACCACGGCCGCCGCCACCACGGCCGCCGCCGAAGCGCGCCGCGTTGTCGCGCCTGGCTCGCGGTCGCGACGGCGCGGGGGTCCGCGGGGCAGGGCGCGGGGCAGGGCGCGGGGCAGGGCGCGGGGCGCCGGGGCGCCCACCTGTGAACATGTCGGGTCAAGGTTCGTATTCTCAGCGGAAACAGGTACTATTGGTTTGCATTATATCCTGTCCGTTTCGAGGAGACCATGGTGCGTTCGGTGTCCCTGTTGCTGCTCGTATTGCCCCTGCTCGGCCAGGACGAGCTGCGCGCCGCGCCGTCGCCGACCTCCGCACCGGCAGCGAGGCCAGCTGCGGCGCCCGATCGGCCCGCGCCGCGCCCGGCGTCCGCGCCTCCGGAGCGCAAAATCACGCCGGTGCGGCGCGTCGGCGCGGGAGCATCAACGGCCTCCCGTCGGCGTGCGGCCTCCCGTCGGCGCGCGGCCCCGCGGCCCCGCCCGGCGCCTCGCCGCGCTGCGCCGACGCCGGCGGTGCGCTACCTCGTGGAGGCCATCCGGGTGCAGGGCAACCACACCACCCGGGAGAAGGTGATCCGGAGCAAGCTGTCCATCCAGGTGGGGGACACCATCACCCCCACGGATCCCCGGGTGGAGACGGCGCGGTTGGAGCTGCTTTCCACGGGGCTCTTTCGGGGGGTGTCCTTCGCCCTGTCCAAGGGGAGCGCCCCGGGGAAGGTGGTGCTCACCGTGCGGGTGCGCGAGCGGGGCAGCATCGTGCTGCAGGCGCTGGAGCTGGGCTACTCCAACGCGACGCCCTTTTGGGGAGGGGTGGACGTGGCGGAGACCAACTTCCTGGGCCGCGGGCTGCGGCTGTCCGGGGCCTTCGTGGTGGGGGCGGCCGCCGAGGACATCGGCGGCGCCCGGCTGCAGCACGCCGAGCGGTTGCGGTTCTCCTACCCCCAGCTCATCGCCGATCGTGTGGGGATCTCGGTGGTGCTTTTGCACAACGAGGCGGCGGACTACTTCCGGCTGCGGGGCCGCAACCCCAACGGCGCGGACATCGAGAACTTTGCCTCGGTGAACTACCGCCGGGCCGGCGGGGTGCTGGGCGTGTTCACCGCCCTCGGCCGGCTCAACCGCGTCTACGTGGACTACCGGCTGGAGTGGATCAACGCCAAGCTGCCCATCGCGGCCAAGCGGCAGTACCCCGACGGACGCGAGGAGCGGCTGCGATTCGACCTGCGCCGCGACGAGAGCTGGCTGTCGAGCCTGACCATCGCCTTCGCCCGCGACACCCGCAACGATCCGGCCATGCCCACCAAGGGCATGCGGCTGGAGCTCGCCGGGGAGCTGGCCACCACCTACATCGGCTCGGACTACCAGTTCGCCAAGCTCCGGGTGGCCTTCCAGAAGTACTGGCTGCTGCCGTGGAAACGCCACGTGGTCTCGCTGCACCTGTTCGCTGGGCTGATCCTCGGGAAGACCCCGCTTTACAACAAGTTCTTCATCGGGGATCTGAGCGAGCTGGTGCCCTCGCGCTCCCTGGGGCTCAACTTCTCCACGCGCCCCTCGCGCAACCTGCTTTCCAACTCCATCTGGGACAAGCGCTACGAGACCGTGGCCGGCCGCGCCGCGGTGGCCTACCGCATCCCGCTTTCGCGCGGGGGAGACCTGGTGTACGGCAGCGACTTCTTCATTTCTTTGGGCCTGATCACCTTGCTGTCGGACGAAGACTTCCGCATCCGGGATCAGAACCTCCGCACCGCGATCCCCTTCGATCTCACCTTCGACGTCGGCTTTCGGCTCGACACCTACGTCGGCGTCTTCGAGCTGTCTTTTGGCAATGCCTTCGGCTGGATTCCGCGATAGCCCTGGCCGGCGTCCGTGCCCGCGCCCGCGTCCGCGCCGGCGCCCGCGCGGGCTCTGGCGTCGGCGCGGCGGTCGGCGCGGCGCGGCCCTGTTGCTGGGGCTGGGGCTGCTGTGCGGTGGCGCGCTGCCGGCCGAGGCCCGCCGCTACCGCGTGGTCAAATACGTGGAGACCGCCAAGGGCCGACTGGAGCTGCGGTTTTCCTACCGCTCGTTTTTCAACCGGCGGCTGCGCCGGGAGCTGAAAAAGGGCTTTCAGAAGGTGATCCTCGTGCAGGCCCTGGTGTACCGCAAGGGACGCCGCCGCCCGGTGGCCGTGGCGGGCCGCAGCTACAAGGTCATCTACGACCTGTGGGCCGGCTCCTTTCTGCTCACCGTCGACGACGCCAGGGGGACCCGCAAGCTGCGGGTCAATACGCTGTCCCGGGCGCTCGAGGAGCTGTCCGAGGTGCGCCTGGACATCGGCCCCCGCGGCCGGTATCCGCGGCGATCCCAGGCCGGCTCCTCGGCGATGTTCTACGCGGACGTGGTGATCCAGTTCGCGCCGCTGCCCCGGGGGTTTCTGCGCAAGATCCGTCGCTGGCTGCGAAACCCCCTGGGCCCCGCCTCCAAGGGCGGGTCGCCGCTGGGCAGCCGCTTCAGCCTGTTCGTCAACCCGCGCATCAGTCGTGCGCTCAAGGAGTGGAAGTTCCGCACGCAGCAGTTCTACCGGCCTTGATCGGCGATGACCGGCGGATCGCCGCACCGCCGGTACGGGCGCAAGGGCGTGCGGGAAAAAGAGGATGGGACGTTTCGGGATCAAGATGGTCGGCCTGCTGCTGCTGATCTCCATCTGCGCCTTCGTGATCTCGCTGGTGCTGGTGGACGACGTGCTGCAGGTGTCCACCGCCACCATGCGGGGCTACACCCGGGAGCTGGAGCGGGATCTGCGCTCGGTGATGAGCGTGTACCGGGAGCTGGTGTCCACCAAGAAGCGGCTCTACGATGCGGTGGGTCGGCAGGTGGCGACCTCGCCGCACCTCACGGTGGCGGTGTGGGGGCGCGACGAGGAGGACATCCGCCGGACGCTGTCCACGCTGCGCGCGCGCCACCCGGACGCGGCCCGGTTGGCGGTCCGGGATCCGGCCGAGCGCCTGGTGGCCGCGGTGGGGACCCCCGGCGAGGCGGGGTTTCGCTACCGGGTGTTTCTACCCATCGGCGCCACGGGCTGGACCCTGGTGGCGGGGTTCCCCATTACCCGGGAGATGCAGCAGCGCTTCGAGCAGCTCGGCCGGAAGCTGGACGTGGAGGCGCCGCACCTCAAGCGGATCAATCGGTCGCTGCAGCCGCGCTATTTCCCGGTGTTCGTCCGGTTTTTCGGGGTGGCGATGCTCATCGTGACGGTGGTGGGCCTGCTGTTCGCCCGCCGCATGGCCCAGCGGGTGGCACGTCTGTCCCAGGCCACGCGCAAGGTCGCGCGGGGGGATCTCGACGTGACGGTGCCCAGCCGTTCCCGCGACGAGATCGGGCAGCTCAACGCGGCCTTCAACGAGATGGTCGCGGAGCTGCGTCGCAACCGGGCCCAGATCGCCTACCTGCAGAAGATCAGCGCCTGGCAGGAGGTCGCGCGGCGGCTGGCCCACGAGATCAAGAACCCCCTCACCCCCATCCTGCTGGCCATGCAGCAGGTGCAGCAGAAGTACGACGGAAACGACCCCCGCTTTCGAAAGCTGCTCGACGACGCCTCGGAGATCGTCCACGAGGAGATCGACGGGCTGCGGCGACTGGTGGAGGCCTTCTCGGCCTTTGCCAAGTTGCCCAGCGTACAGGCCGAGGCCGAGGACATGGCAGGGTTGCTCGACGACTTCCTGCGCTCGCTGGGGAGCCTGGAGGAGCAAGGCGAGGTGGACTGGTCTCCGCCCACGCAGCCGTTTTCCGTGCGGGTGGACAAGCTGCTGTTTCGGCGGGTGCTCTACAACCTGGTGGAAAACGCCTTCATGGCCACCCGGGAGGCGGGTCGGCGGCCCCGGGTGACCATCCGCTCTCGGGAGCTCCCCCGCTCCGGCGTGGCCCTCCTCACGGTGGAGGACAACGGCCCCGGCATCCCCGAGGAGCTGCGAGAACGGATCTTCGACCCGTACTTTACCACCAAGGGGTCGGGCACCGGCCTCGGCCTGGCCATCGTCAAGAAGATCGTCTTGGAGCACGGGGGGGCCATCGACGTGGAGCCGGGTGCCGGGGGCGGCACGCGCTTCACCATCCGCTTGCCCGTGGCTTGATCCGCGATTTTCGTGTCGCCTCGCCCGAAACGTGATAACTTGTGTCCCTTTTCGGCGGATCCGTCATCACGAGCCGGTGCGCTAGCGGCAGCCGTTGGCGCGATCCCCCGCGAAGTGACAAACGGTTCGGATAACAGCGAGACCAGTTGGAGCCCATTCGTGAGGC
>CAYFWA010000674.1:2274-4324 GCA_964346625.1 uncultured Myxococcales bacterium | reverse complement strand
GCCTTGGCGCTCTTGCCGCTTTTGCCGCTTTTCCCGCGCTTGTCGGTCTTGGCGCTCTTGCCGCTTTTGCCGCTTTTCCCGCGCTTGTCGGTCTTGGCGCCCTTCCCGTTCTTGTCGCTTTTCCCGCCCTTCCCGTTCTTGTCGCTTTTCCCGCGCTTGTCGGCCTTGGCGCTCTTGCCGCTTTTGCCGCTTTTCCCGCGCTTGTCGGTCTTGGCGCCCTTCCCGTTCTTGTCGGTCTTGTCGGTCTTGGCGCCCTTCCCGTTCTTGTCGGTCTTGTCGGTCTTGGCGCCCTTCCCGTTCTTGTCGGCCTCGCCGGCCCCGGCGGCCTCGCCGGCCCCGGCGACCTCGCCGGCCTTGCCGGCTTTGCCGGCCTTGTCGGCCTTGGCGCTTTTGTCGTCGTCCCTGCTCAAAGCGCTCCCTACCGCGTCAGCTTCTGCAGTTGCTGCAAAAGCTGCGCCTTTTTCGCGTCCAGGTCCGTTTCACGCAACCGGAAGTCGCCGTTTTTCTCGAAGCGGGCCTGCAGCCGCAGCACCCGCTGTCGGGCGCCCGCGCAGCGTAGCACCTGCTGGGCGTCGAAGCCCCCGCCCGCGGCCTGGATTCGCAGCGGGGTGCGAAAGCCGTGCAGCGCCCGGTAGTAGGCGCAGGCCTCGGTGCGGGCGATCCCATCGGCCCGGCCGCCGGTCTGCAGACAGACGTGTCGCGACCCGGAGACCTTCTTGCGCCCCGATCCGCACCGGGGGTAGCGCAGGCTGCGCAGGATGGCAAAGAGCTGGCGCGCCTGCTTGACCTGCGTGATGGGAGCGGCGCGTCGCAGCAGCCGGCCCAACGGCAGCGGGACCTCCCGAAACTGGCGCGTCAGGGTCGCGAATCGGCAGGTGCCCCCGGCCGCGGGGCAGGCCACCTCCACCATGGCCAGCCGCAGCAGGCGCGCGCCAAAGGCGCTGGTGTCCATGGCCAACCGCTTGAGCCGGGGGCGGTGCGCGAAGCGGGCGTCGGTGATCTCCCAGCGCCCCAGCCGGGGGGCCTCGCGGTGCGCCGGAGCCCCGGCCCGCGACGCGCCGGGTCCGTCCGGATCCGCGGCGCGGCGGGGGGCGCTGGACCTGGCGTGGCGCTCGGCGGAGGGCGCGGCGCGGCGCGGGTCGTTGGGCGCGGCGCGGCGCGGGTCGTTGGGCGCGGCGCCGCAGGGGGCCGGCGTGGCTTGGGGGTGGGCCGAGGGCGTGGCCCGCCGACGGGCCCTCGGCGTCGCGCGTCGACGGGCCACCCGGGCCGCCGACCGGCGCCGCGCGGCCCGCGGCGTCGGAGGCGCGGTCCCCGACAGGGTCGGCCGCCGGGGATCGAGCAGCAGCGACACCGGGACCCCCACGGGCACGGCCGGCGGCCGCGGGGCGCGCCGCCCGGCGCGGCGGCGGGCCGGGCGACCCGCGGCGTGGGGCACGATCCGATGGGGGCCCCTGAGGTGCTGGAGTTTGTGGTGTTTGCCGTGGTGTCTGTCGTCGTCGGTGCCTGGCTTGTGCCGGATGAGCCGGAGCTGCAGGGTCTCCGAGTGGATCGTGTCCTCGGGGCCCGCCGGGCAAAGCGGCACCCAGCGCAGATCGAGCTCCAGGATCCCCGGGGCCGGGGGGCGTTCCAGCCGGGGCTCATCGGCGGGGTGCATCCGCACCGCGAAGTGGAACCGTTGCAGTCGGCGGCCGCCCTCGGTGACGGTGTCGGCCAGCAGGGGCCGCGCCACGAGCTGCACCGCCTGGGCGAAGGTCGCCGCGTGGGCGGGGCGATTCACCCGCTTGCGCAGCGCCTCCCAAGGGTGGCAGGGCCGGCGCCGGCGGGGCGGGGCCACCACGCCCCCGGTGGCCCGCGCGATCTGGCGGCGGTAGCGATCGTGCCAGCGCCGGCGTTGGCGATCCGCCTCCCGCCGCGCCTGCGCGCGTGCCAGCCGCGCCCGCCGCAGCTCGGCCTCGGCCGCCTCGCGCTCGGCCCCGGCGTCGTCGTCGCAGGCGACCCCGCTGCCCAGCAGCGCGAGCACGCAGCCGCAAAGCAGCGGCCGCCCGCAAAG
>CAYFWA010000674.1:0-2174 GCA_964346625.1 uncultured Myxococcales bacterium | reverse complement strand
CGGTGGCCGGCCGTAAAGCGGTGGCCGGCCGTAAAGCGGTGGCCGGCCGTAAAGCGGTGGCCGGCCGTAAAGCAGCGGCCGCCTGCCCGAACGGATCCGGCCGGCCGCCGGCTGCGAGGCGGCGGCGGCCGGCGGGTTCGCCGAGCTCGCCAGGCGCCGGGTCCGGCGCACGCGGTGCGCAGGGCTCATGGGCTCAGTGAACCAGAAATCCGCGGGCGCGCAAGGGGCTGGTCCCCGCCCCCTGAGCGATTGTCCCGCTACTTCTTCTTTTTCTTCTTTTGGTTGCGCTTGCGCGACTGGCGGGCCTGCTTGCGCTTCTTTTTGGCCTTGCTGCGGTCCACGTTGCGGGTGGGGGGCCGAAAGCCCATGCCCTCGTCCATGGCGCCGGGGCCGCCGGGGCCGCCGGGGAGCTGGCCGGGGGGCATGAAGTCCTTCATGCCCTCCATGACCTGATCCATGTCCATGCCGGCCATCTGGCGCATGCGGTTGAACTGCTTGAGGCCGGGGATCTTGCCCAGCAGCCCCTGGGACTGGCCGAGCTCCATCATCATGCCGCGCATGGCGGCGAACTTGTTGATCAGGTCGGTGACGTCGTTTTCCTTGCGCCCCGAGCCCTGGGCCACGCGGCGCACGCGGGACATGTCGAAGTGGTTCTTGGCCTTGCGCCCGCGCTTGCGGCCCTTGTGGTCCTTGAGCTCCTCGAAGCTGGTGACGATGAACAGCTCGGGCCGCTCCCGCTCGGCCCGGGTCATGGAGTTGATCATGGACTCGATCTTGACCAGCTCCCGGTCGTCGATGTTCATCTCCTCGGGCAGGCCGTCCTTGAAGAAGGGGAGCTTCTCCACCAAGTCCTTGAGGGACCCCATCTTCTGGATGGTCGAGATCTGCTCGAGGAAGTCGGCCATGTTGAACTGGCCCTTGAGCATCCGGGTGGCGTCTTCCTCGGCCTTCTCTTCGTCCACCACCTCCTCGAAGTCCTGCATGAGGCCGACCACGTCGCCCATGCCGAGGATGCGGGAGGCCAGCCCCTCGGGGCGGAACTCCTCGAGCTTGTCGAGGTCCTCGCCCACGCCGAGGAACTTGATGGGCTTGCCCGTGACGTGGCGCACCGAAAGCGCCGCGCCGCCGCGGGTGTCGCCGTCGAGCTTGGTGAGCACCACCCCCGACAGATCGATGTGCTCGTTGAAGGTCTTGGCCGTGCGCACCGCGTCCTGGCCCATCATGGCGTCCACCACCAGCAGCGTGTTGGCGGGGTGCACGCGGCGCTTGATCTCCTCGAGCTCCTCCATCAGGGGCTCGTCGATGGCCAGGCGGCCGGCGGTGTCGATGATCACCGTGTCGCGGCCGCGGGTCATGGCCTCCTTGTAGGCCCGCTCGGCGATGGCTGGGGGATCCCCCGAGTCGTCGTGGTACACCGGCAGGCCGAGCCGCTGGCCGAGCACCCGGAGCTGCTCGATGGCGGCCGGGCGATAGACGTCGGCGGCCACCAGCAGCGGCTTGCGGCCGTGCCGGCTCTCCAGGTACCGGGCGAGCTTGCCCACGGTGGTGGTCTTACCCGAGCCCTGCAGGCCGGCCATCAGGATCCCGGTGGCGCCCTTCTTGGCGAACACCAGGGAGCTGTCCTCCTCCCCCATCAGGGTGGTCAGCTCGTCCATGCAGGCCTTGACGAAGTACTCGCTGACCGAGACCTTCTGCTTTTTGCCCTTGGCCTTGGCCTGCAGGCGGATGGTCTCGCCCAGGACGTTCTCCTTGACCCGGGCGAGGAACTGCTTGGTGACGCGGAACTCGACGTCGGCCTCCAGCAGGCTCAGGCGCACGTCCTTGAGCGCGTCCTCGATGCTGGTCTCGTCGATGGTGGCCTCGCCCGACAGCTTCTGGCGGGCAGACCGAAATCCCTTGGTGAGGGCCTCGAGCATCCTGGCGACTCCCTGGAGGCTCCACGCTGCCACCCTGCCCACGGAGGGCGCGGGAGGGTGAATTCCCGGCCGGGCGGGATCGTCGGAGCCGGTTGGAGTTGGGATCTCCCACGCGCCCGACCGCCAGGCGCGGCGGCCGGTTCGATTCACGGGCCGCGGAGGATCCGGGACCGCCCCAGGGGCGGCCACAAAACGAATGCGGATACTTAGCATATCCAGGCCGGGGTCGACAAGCGGCCAAGCGGTCCCGCGGCCAAG
>CAYFWA010000673.1:1834-4343 GCA_964346625.1 uncultured Myxococcales bacterium | reverse complement strand
GGACGAGCTGCTCGGCGCCTGCTGGGAGGAGACGCTCGACGCCGGACCCTACGACTTCGGGGACACCACGGCTTTCGACCGCAGGGAGAAAACGGGGCGCGAGCGCAGCGAGTCCGAAGGACGGCACTCCGAAGGAGGCCGCAAGGTCATCGACTGGGGCCAGGTGCTTCAGGGGGACCGTTTCTACGCGCTCTTGCAGATCCGCCGGGCAGACCGCTGCGCAGGCGACCCGGACCCGGATCCCCGTGCTCGATTTGGCGGCCGGCTCCCTGGGACAGCTCGGCGTGGCCTCGGCCGCCGAGGCGGTGGTCGGAACCCTCAACGCCGACGGGATGACCGCAGACCAGGCCGTCGGCGTCACCGACCGGCTGCTGCGCATCACCCAGCTCACCAAACTTTCAGACCCGCGACTTCGAAGCGGGCCTGGCCAAGGCCGCTGCCACCGGCGCGGTCTTCAACCAGGGACTCAACGATGTGCTGATCACCATGGGGCTCCTGCGCAACCGGAACAGCGACGCCTCGAGCGCGGCCACCGCCTTCCGTGAGGCCACTTCACCACCGGTGGTTCTCCGCCGGTCTGACGGCCCGGTAGGGCCCCTCCTGGTTCCCTGGCTCTGCTTCTCCCGGGCCTGGTTTCCTCGAAAGAGAAGCGGAGGTTGTTTCTGGTTCCGCTGGAGGTCCTGGACGGCGTCGGTGTGAAACAGGGCGCCGGCCTGGTGGGATGGGACACGTTGCGAGCGAGCTCGGCGATGGGCTGGATGGTGCCGGTCTCGTTGTTGGCGAGCATGATGGTGACGAGGGTGGGGGCGTCGGGTGTGTTTTTTGCGGGTGTGTTTTTTGCGGGTGTGTTTTCTGCGGGCGGATGAGCGTCGAGCGGGGCCTGCAGGGCCTCGGGATTGACGCGGCCCTGGGCGTCACGAGCATCTATGTCCGGACGGGGCGGACTGCCCCGCAGGCGGCCAAGCGTCAAGCGGGGCGCCCCGCGGAGCGTTCGCGATGGCATCCGTTTTGGGAGAGCTCAAAAAATACTACTGTGATGATGCAGGGTTATGGCGACCTTCGGGCCGAAAAGCATACTGGCCCGGACTCGGTCGCGGGGTTGCACTTCACGCTATAATTCACACATTGCTTCACGCTTCACTTCACATGTTGTCCCATGTGCGCTATCTTCTATCAGACTCGAGTTTCGCCCTATCTTTCGTCGCGAGAACGAGCAGAAATCGTGCCTGGCAAGGCGCGACAAGATTTTTGTCGAAGGGGTACTTGCGGTACGTCGAGACAGAAATCGCGGGAGCAACGCAGCCAGGCGCGATTTAAGCCGTTCGCAGCAGACGCCAAGGGAAGGGCGAAACTCGAGTCAGAGCCCCTCGGAGGGCAGAACCCATGGAGGAGACGCCGGCCGTGACTGTTAACCAGACCCCACTGACGGGCCCGCCACCGCCCGAGGTGCCGCTGAGCAACGCCCCGCTCGTGCGCGTGATCGCCCAGGTGCGGTTCCCTCTGGTGGCGTCCGTGGAGAAGCGAGACTTCATCGCGCCGCTGCAGGAGGCCATCCGCTCCGAGTACCCGGTGCTTCGACCCGAGCAAAGCCGCAGCGTCGTACTCGGCCAGCAGGGCGTGATGGACGCCCGCGAGAACACCGTGTGGCGGTTCCACGATGCCAGCAGCGCCTGGCGCGTCACGCTGGCGCCCGACTTCCTGGCGTTGGAAACCGGTCGCTACACCAGTCGCGACGACTTTCTCGACCGGCTGAAGCGCGTGCTCGAGGCGCTCGTAGCGCACGTGAACCCGAAAGTGATCGATCGTCTCGGCGTGCGCTACATCGATCGCGTCGCGGGTGACCACCTCAAGGACCTGCCGCAGCTCGTTCGCCCAGAGGTCTGCGGCGTGCTCTCGACGCCGATGGCCTTCCACGCCCGCCACTCGATCTCCGAGGCGGTGTTTGTGCTGCCCGACGACTCAGGACAGGTGATGACGCGTTGGGGGCTCGTCCCGCCGCGGGGAACGGTCGACCCTGCAGCGGTCGATCCCATCGACGAGCCGAGCTGGCTGCTCGACGTGGATGCGTTCGAGGCAGAGACACGAGAGCTCGATGTCGAAGCGGCCCTGCAACAGGCCCGAGGATTTGCGGAGCGCATCTACAGCGTCTTTCGTTGGGCTGTGACCGACGAGTTCCTCCGTCGCTATGGAGGCCAGCCATGACGCTCCGGCCCCTTGGCTTTGAGACCGCGCGTGCGGATGTCATCCCGGCGGCGACCGGCGTTGGCGGCGTTCGCGAACGAGTGCCGCCGCTCTCGGTGATCGCCGTCAGTGGTGCGCTCTCGGTCTCCGGTACCTCGTCCGCAGAGCCGACTCGTCTCTGGGAGGCCCCCTACGTTCACGAGTCAGAAGCGACCGCCAGCGGGCTCGGCTGGGCACACCATGCCGAGGCCACCGCCGAAACCACCGCCGAGGCCACCGCCGAGGCCACCGCCGAGGCCACCGCCGAGGCCACCGCCGAGGCCACCGC
>CAYFWA010000673.1:0-1734 GCA_964346625.1 uncultured Myxococcales bacterium | reverse complement strand
CCGCCGAGGCCACCGCCGAGGCCACCGCCGAGGCCACCGCCGAGGCCACCGCCGACGCGGAGAGTACGCGAAAAGCGATCTCCGAGCTGCGTCGCATCTCGGGCCTGACCTGGGAGCAACTCGGCGAGCTCTTCGATGTGTCCCGGCGCAGCGTGCATTTCTGGGCGAGCGGCAAGCCCCTGAACGCGAGCAACGAGCAACGGCTCATGGAGGTGCTCGACGTGGTGCGGGCAGCGGATCGCGGTGACGCACGATCAACTCGCGCAGCCCTTCTCGAGGTTCGGAACGGAACGACCGCGTTCGCCTTGCTGATGGCCGAGCGGTTCGAAGCGGCCCGCGGAATTCTGGGCACTGGTGCCACGCGAAGCAGACCGGCGCTCGCAGAGCTGAGCGCGGCCGCCAAGGCTGCCCGCAAGCCTCTTCCACCGGAAGACCTGGTGGACGCTCAGCACGACCGCGTGCACCGCGACCGTGGAGAATCCCGAGCTGCTCGCACCGTGAGGAACAAGCGGCGTGGAACCGATTGATGCCGACGGTCGGGCGAAGGTCGACGAGGCACTGCAGGATTGGCGGCAAGGGGACTGTGTCCTCGGCGAGCAGTGGTTCGCTTTCCGCATCGCGCCCGATGCACCGCTGACCGGTGACGCCGTGGCTGCCGCGGCAGAGGGTGCCGAGAACGCCGAGAGCGAGGTGTTCGGCTTCGCCGTCGTCACCCAGACCTGCGACATCGTCCGCGGCTGCGACGAGCGGTCGTTCGTCGAGGTCTGTCCGCTGGTGGAGGTCGACGAAGACAGGCTCCGCGAGATCGAGCGCGGCCGCCGACCCAACTACGCCCACATTCCGGGCGTGTCGAACCAGCGGCTCGTGGCTGATCTCGACCGGGTGATGACCGTCGAGAAGCCGGTAGTGTCCCAATGGGAACGAGTCGCGGGATGCCTCGACGACAACGACAGCGGCAGGCTTTCCCTCGCGCTCGCCCGCAAGCGAGCCCGCATCGCGTTCCCCGACGACTTCGTTGCCTTCGCCGCGCCCTTGATGAATCGGATGTCCACCAAGCACGACAAGGAGAGCGACGAGGGCCGGGCTCTCCGTGCGCTGCGCGAGATCCGAGTTCGGGCCGCACCATCGTGGGATGCCGAGAGCGTCCAGCTCATGTTCTGGTTCATCCGGAACGCAGACGAGCCCAGCTTCGCGAAGCAGAGCTGGTACGTAATGCTCGAGGCTTGGCTGAAGCGAGTACCCGCCAAGGGGCGCTTCGCCGAGGTTCACGGTGCCGTTCAGACCCTCGATGACCTGACCGCACGCGATTACGTGGAGAGCGATCCGCTGGACCTCGACCACCTCTCCACCCGCGACGGATAAGAGCTGCCAGCCCCCAGGTCGCCTGCGTCAACTATGAGCGCAGGCACATCACTTTGAAGCAGAAGAGGCCTTTGACTCGAGTTTCGCCCTTGGCGTCTGCTGCGAACGACCGAAATCGCACCTGGCTGCGTTGCTCCGGCGATTTCCGTCTCGACGTACCGCAAGTACGCCTTCGACAGAAATCTTGTCGCGCCTTGCCAGGCACGATTTCTGCTCATTCTCGCGACGAAAGAAGGGCGAAACTCGAGTTTGAGCAGAGAGCGATAAGAAGGGTCGGATGGGATCCAAGGTGCGGCAAGAAGCGATAAGTCTCGTGATACTAAGGGCTCGCGCAAGAATAAGTTCGACGCACCGAGGGCGCCGAGGCGCAAT
>CAYFWA010000672.1:0-4352 GCA_964346625.1 uncultured Myxococcales bacterium | reverse complement strand
ACGCGGGCGACGCGGGCGACGCGGGCGACGCGGGCGACGCGGGCGACGCGGGCGATGCGGGCGACGCGGGCGACGCGGGCTGCAGAGCCGGCCGGCAGGCCGGGTCCGGCTGGAGACCCCACGCGCGCCCGCGGTGGGCGCCAGTGGGTCCTGCGAAGCGGCGTGGGGGACACCGTTGGTCAGGGCCCGCTGCTGACGAGCCCGTTGCTGACGAGCCCGTTGCTGACGAGCCTGCTGCTGACGGGCCTGCTGCTGGCGGGCCTGGCGGCCGGCGCGGCGGGCTGCGGGGACTGCCGGGGCGCCCAGCGCACCGGGCCGCGGGAGCTGGTGGTGCTCATCGAGGCCACGGTGGAGGATCTGGACCCACGCTTTTGCGCCTCGGGCTACGGCATCAAGATCTCTCGGCTGGTGGCCGCGCCGCTGGTGAGCCTCAACACCCGCGATACCCGGCCAAAGCTGGAGCTGGCGGCGCGGGTGGAGCAGCCCGACCCGCTGACCTACGACATCACGTTGCGGGCGGACGCGCGGTTCTCAGACGGTTCGCCGTTGCGGGCTGCGGACGTGGTGGCCACCATCGAGAACCTCAAGGCGCCGGCGTCGCTTTCGCCCTACCGGCACGCCTTCGAGCGGGTGGCGCGGGTGGAGGCCCGGTCGCTGCGGCGTGTGCGGTTCGTGCTGCGGGCGCCCCACGCGCCATTTCTGAGCGACCTGGACATGGGGATCCTGCCCGCGGCGTTGCTGCAGGGGCCGTTTGCCACCGGGCGCATCCCGGACACGGCGCTGGTGGGTGCCGGGCCCCTGCGCATCGTGGAGCGCACCGGCACCCGCATCGTGCTTGCGCCCAACCCGCACTATTTCGGCCCCGCGCCGCGGCTTCGACGCTACGTGATCAAGACCGTGGAGGACGACAACTCGCGGCTGCTGTGCCTGGTGTCCGGGGGCGGGGATCTCACGCAGAACAACGTGGCGCCGCTGCTTCTGCCGGCCCTGGAGCGCTCCCCCAAGCTGCGGGTGCGCACCGCCCCGAGCCTGATGACGAGCTATCTCGGGTTGAACCTGCGCGACCCGCGGCTCGCGGATCAGCGCGTGCGGCTCGCCATCGCCATGGCCATCGATCGCCCGCGCATCATCCGGGCGAAGCTGCGGGGACGCGCCACCCTGGCGACCTCGATTCTGCCGCCGCACCACTGGGCCCACAACCCGGCGGTGCCGCCCATCCCCTACCACCCGGCGGCGGCCCGGCGTTTGCTGGACGCGGCGGGCTACGAGGCGCCGCGTGGGGGGGGGCCGCGGATGGAGCTGACCTACAAGACGTCGTCGAACCGGTTCCGGGTGGCCTTGGCGCGGGTGGTGGCGCGGCAGCTCGGCCGGGTGGGCATCGACGTGACGGTGCGCTCCTACGAGTGGGGGGTGTTCTTTTCGGACCTCAAGAAGGGCAACTTCCAGCTCGCCACCCTCCAGATGACCGAGCTCGCGGAGCCGGATTACCACTACTACTTCTTTCACTCCTCCAAGCGCACCAGCCCGTCGCGACCCAACGCCGGCGGCAACCGCTGGGGCTACCAGCGCGCGGCGGTGGATCGGTACCTGGAGGCGGGCCGGCGTGCCCGCGGGAGGGAGGAGCGGCGCGCGCCCTATTACCGCGTGCAGGCGCTGCTGGCCCACGACCTGCCCATCATCCCCCTGTGGCACGAGGATAACATCGCCGTGCTGCGGCGCGACGTCCGGGGCTTTCGGATGCTGCCCAACGCCCGGTTCGACCCCTTGCTGCGGGTGACCAAGCAGAGATGAGATGAGATGAGATGAGATGAGATGAGATGAGATGAGATGGATGAGATGAGATGGATGAGATGAGATGGATGAGATGAGATGGATGAGATGAGCGTGAGCCACTTTCCCTCGCGCCCGGAGGCGGCGCCATACCACTGCCTGACCCTGCCCACCCCCTTCCCCGTGGGGCCGGTCAACACCTATCTTCTGCCCGGCGACCCGCCGGTGCTCATCGACTGCGGGGTGCGTAGCTCCAAGAGCATCGCGGCCCTGGAGCAGGCGCTCGCGGGCCATGGGATCACCGTGGAGCAGCTCGGGGCGATCCTGCTGACCCACCCGCACTACGACCACAGCGGGGCGGCGGTGACCCTCTCGGCCCGCGCCGGGTTGCCCGTGCGCTACCACCCCCTGGGAGAGGGGCGCGCGGAGCGATCCCGCCAGGCCTTCCGCGATGCCCTAAAGCGCTACGGAGCTCCGGCGTCTCTGTTTGTCGAGCTGGACGCCTTCGATCGGATGGGGGAGCGCTTTGGGGAGCCTTTGCGACGGGCGCCCCAGCGGGCGCACCTGGAAGACGGGGCGGTGCTGCAGGCGGGCCGGCTGGCGCTGGAGGCGCTTCACACGCCGGGGCACAACGCGGCGCACCTGTGTTTTCTGAGCCGGGAGCAGGGCCTGCTGTTTACCGGAGATCTGCTGCTCACCGACATCACGCCCAACCCGCTTCCGCACTTCGATCCAAAGACGCCTCGGGGGCGGCGTTCCAGCCTGGCGCTGTTTCTCGAGTCGCTGGATCGCGTGGAAGCCCTCGGCCCGCTTCGCGGCCTTGGGGGGCACGGGCCGCCCATGGCGGACACGGCGGCGGTGGCCCGGCGCTCCCGCGAGGCGATCCTACGCCGCAGCGAGCAGGTGCGGCGCCTGTGCGAGGCCCACGCCGGGGAGACCCTGTTCGCCCTGGGGGATCGACTGTTCGGGGAGCCCACCGGCCTGGGGCGCACCCTGGCGTTTTCCGAGATCCTGGCCCACTGCGACTGGCTCGAGGCCCAAGGCCGCTTGACCGTGGATCACGAGACGGGTCGGGTGCAAACGTGAGCTCTATTGGTGGAAACCTGCGTCAGGCGGGCATCAGAATGCCCCAGTACCTTTGGACGGTGTCATCGGCTTGCAGCTCGGGAGAGAGCCACAGGTACAGGGCGGAGCGCTGACCGTCGCCGGCCTTGAACTCGATGCGGCGCATCACGGCCAGGCTCTGGCGGGAGGCCACCCGCAGGTCCTCGGCCACCTGAGGGTAGATCCGGCCCAGGCGCGTCTCGGGCAGGCGCGCCCCGAGGAGCTGCTCCAGCGGGGTCTCGAGCACCTGGCAAAGGGACGGGTTGGCGGTGAGCACCCGCGCCTCCGGGTCCACCAGGAACATGGGCATGGGGCAGCGCTCCAGCAGAGCGGAGGGGGCCTGGCCGAGCACGTTGTGCTTGCCCGTGATGGGCCGGTGCCGCTCCTGGCTGGATTCGGGGACACCGTAGCCCATGCGCACGAGCTGCCCGCGCAGCTCGGCGATGAGCTGGGCCATGGAGGCGGGGCGCTGCTGGGGATCGCGCGCCAGGCAGCGCACCAGCAGGGACTCGAGCTGGGCGTCGAGCCGGCGTCCGAGGCGCTCTGACGGCGGCACGGGCAGTTCGGTGCGCTTGGCCTCCAGGATCTCGTCCACGGTGCCGGAGAAGGGGGGCCACCCGGTGACCATGGCGTACAGCAGCACGCCCACGCCGTAGATGTCCATGCTGGGTTGCGGCGAGCGCCCCGCGAGCTGCTCGGGGGACGAGTAGGCCGGGGTGCCGCCCACCTCGGTGGCGTCGAGGCGGGCGCCCCGCACCATGGAGCGCGACAGCCCGAAGTCGATGACCTTCACCGCCTCGCCGCCACCGGCGCCGATGGCGTCCGAGCACAGAAACACGTTCTCGGGCTTGATGTCGCAGTGGATCAACGCCCGGCTGTGCAGGTAGTCCAGCGCCTCGGCGAGCTGCAGGCCGATCTGCAGGGCGACCCCGATGGGGAGCTTCTCCTCGCGCTGCAGCCGATCGAACAGCGACTCCCCGTGCAGGTACTCCATGACGAGGTAGGCGCCGAAGCGCTCGTCGTGCCCGAAGTCGGTGACCTGGACGATGCTGGGGTGCACCAGCTTGGACAGCACGCGGGCCTCCCGGAAGAAGTACCGCTGCATGTTCTGGTTCGCGGCCAGCTCGGTGAGGATGATCTTCAGGGCGAAGGTCTTCTGGAGCTTGAGGTGGGTGACCTTGAACACCGCGCCCATGCCGCCGAGGGCCAGCCCCTCGGTGATGCGGTAGCGGTCTCCGATGATGTGGGACTCCTCGCCGCCCACGGTCCCCGTCTGCAACGCGAGCTGCTCGGGGGACTGCCAGACATCGGTGCGGTGCTCCTCCTCGCGGTCGAAGTCGTCTTCGGCCGCGTCGAGGCCCACCCCGCCCTCCGCAACGTCGACCGGCGCTCTGCGTGCGAGCACCTCCACTCCGTCGGGGGCGGCCGGGGCCGGCGGGGCCGGCGGGGCCGGCGGGGCCGGCGGGGCCGGCGGGGCC
>CAYFWA010000671.1:0-4354 GCA_964346625.1 uncultured Myxococcales bacterium | reverse complement strand
GAACGTCTCGAGCGCATCCGGATGGCGAACACCCTGGCCCTGGGCCCGGTGCGTCGGCGCGGCGTCCCGCAGCTGGTGGTGGCCCGGGTGTACGGCGACCGCCGGGGCGCGCCCGGGGATGCGTTCCTGTGGGAGGCGGTGGGGCGCCGGACCCCGCTCGCCATCCAGGGCGGCGTGCGCTTCGTCACCACCGCGGATCTGAATCAAGACGGTGTGGCCGAGGTGCTGCTGGCCGACGGCTGGGCCGCCAACTACGGCCGCGACGCCCGGGCGCGCATCACCGTGGGTGAGCACAGGGGGGGCGCCTTCACCACCCGGCAGATCGGCGAGCTCCCCGGCGAGTTCCTGATCACGAAGATCGTGCCCTACGACCTCGACCGGGACCGCCGGCTCGAGCTGGTGGTGCTGGGCAACCGCTCCGTGTCGGTGTTCCGCCGGGGCGGCAACCGCGCGTGGAAACGGACCTCCCTGGGGGCCGCGCCCGGAGCCCAGGACCTCGCGGTGGGCAACCTGGACGCCGACCCCCGCCCCGAGCTGATCGTGGCCTCGCGAAACGGGCTGCGCATCCTGCGCAACGTCGCCCCGCGCTAGCGCCCAGGACCAGTGCATCGAGAACGCGCTCACGTCGGCGGATGCGCTGGCGGCCACCGTCCGGATCGCGCTGTTCCACAAGCCTCCGCGCATCGAGTGGTGGTACGGCGGCGCGTTGGCCTTCACCGAGGAGATGGAGGCCCCCTGGATCCGCACCACCCTGGAGCCGCTGCTGGAGTCCCTGGATGTCCACCTGGTGTTCAACGGGCACCACCACCTGTACGCCTACACTCCCATGACCGCCGGGGGCATCACCTTCGCCACCACGGGCGGTGGCGGGGGATCCCTCGACAGTGACTTCTCCCTGTGGCGGGTGGCCACCTGGCCGGAGATCACGGTGACCCTGCACGCGCACCACTTCCTGGTGGCCACCGTGAACGGGGGCACCCTGTCGGTGGACGCGGTGGATCCCACCGGACAGGTGATCCACAGCTTCCAGGTCACGCCCTGAGCGACGATGCGCCGCACGGGCGCGGGGTCTAGCGGTATTCGTAACAGCCCATGTCCACGTAGGCGGGGGTCCCGACGCCGCCATTGGCACCGGGGGCGTCGAAGCGGGGCGAGAGGTTGTCCTTGTCGTAGTCCGTGGCCACGTCCCCGTTGGCCGCGTCCACGCAGAGGGAGCTCGAGGTGAGCCGGAGGTCCTCGGTGGTGTTTGTGGAGGCCCCCCAGTTCACCACGATCACGTTGGTGGGCAGGGTGCCAGACAAAGAGTGGTTGATACCGATGGTGGTGTCGCTCACCGACATCACCTGGCGCGCCACGCCGTCGTCGTTGAGCTCGATGTACTGGCCCACGGTGGCGAAGCCCGAATGGGCCACCACGATCTGGTTGTTGCCCGGAATCGAGGTGGTAACGGTGACGGCCACGGGAACGTGCACGAACAGCGGGTCGGCCACGGTCTTGTTTCCCGCACCCGAGAAGGTCCCCGCGCTGGCGGTGTAGGTCTGGGTGTGGGTGCTGTTAAACTGGTAGAGTTCCGGGTTCGTCGCCGCGCGGTTGCCCGACAGGAGACAGTTGGTCAGCGTGATCACGTCCCCGGAGCCGGAGCCGTAAATGGCGCCGCCCATGTCCGACACGTTGGCGAAGAAAGTGACGTTCGTTAACGTAGCGGTCCCCCCGGCTTTGGTGTAGACCGCCCCGCCATCGCCGTTGTTCAAGTTCGTGAAGTTGTACATGAACAGGGAGTTCTTCACCGTGGCGGTGGTGCCGGATTCCCATACGTGGAGGGCGCCGCCGCTACCGCTCCCGCGGTTGGCCACGAACTCGCACCGGTCGAACTGAGCGTCAGTCCCGTCTCTCAAATGGATGGCTCCACCCACAGGAGCACGATTGTCGTGAAAGGCACACTCCGTGCAGGTGATCTGCGGTGCCGAGTTGTAGCCACTTAGGTAGAGCGCACCGCCGTACCCCCCCCCGGCCTCGTTGCCCACGAAGTCCGCCCTGAGGAAGGTGAGTTGAACGCCATCATACAGGTAAAGCCCTCCGCCGCCGTCGGTCGTCGTGGTGGAGTTTCCGGAGATCTCCACGTCGGTGAGGGTGCCCGTCCCGCCGCTCCAATAAAAGCCCCCGCCCGTATTGCTCGCGACGTTGTCCCGGATGATGCTGTTCTCCACGGTGAGCGTGCCGCCCTGAACATGGAACCCGGCCCCCCAGGTCGCGAGATTGCCCTCCACCACGCTGTTGGCAAGGGTGACGATGCTGTCCACCAGCCGCAGGCCTCCCCCCCCTCTCTGGTCCAAGACGGAGGTGCGTGCGTACCCGTCTCGGATCACCACCCCGTCGAGCCGGGCGCCGGTGACGGTGTCGGCGGTGACCACATGGTAGACCTGATTGCTCCCGCCGTCGCTGCCGCTGATGATGGAGGCGCGGGTGGCCGGATCCCGCTGGTCGCGCCGCACCTCGCCGGTGGAGTACCCGTCGAAGCCGCCGTAGACGGCCACCCCGTCCCGCAGCACCAGGGTGTCCGTGGCGGCGCTGCTCCACACGGAGTAGGTCCCCTCGGCCACCCAGACCTCACACGGCACGCTGCGGCTCTGGGACAGGTTGTAGGCCGCGGTCACCGCGCCGTTGATGTCGTCCGTGGCCGTGGCCCAGGTGCCGCCGTCCCGTGACAGGATGCCGGGATCCGCGTCCACGTACACCACGCAGACGCACTGGCTGGGCACGCCGTCACAAGCCCAGTTGTCCTCGAGCTCGCACAGCCCGCTGGAGCAGCCGTCACCGTCGATGAGGTTGTCGTCGTCGCACTGCTCGGGCCCCTCGATGGTGCCGTTGCCGCAGGTGTAGCAGTTGCTCGTGTCGAAGGTGCAGGTGCCGGCGTCACAGGCCAGGTTGCCCTGGGAGAAGGCGGTTTCGCTGCCGCAGGTGTGGCTGCCCACGCTGGAGCCCTCGCAGTCCTCCCCGGCCTCGAGGACGCCGTTGCCGCAGTTGGTGCAGGCTGACGTGTCCCAGGTGCAGTCCGACTGGCAGGCGAGGTCCCCGCCGTGGAAGCTGTGATCCTCGCAGTCGTCGCCCCGCAGATCGTCGCCGTCGCACACCTCGCTGCCCTCGGCCACGCCGTTGCCGCAGAGGTTCACACAGCCCGTCTTGTCCAGCTCGCAACCCGCCGTGCAGGCCAGGGTCCCCGTGGACCCGGTCTGCAGGTCACCGCACCCCAGGCCGCCGAGGTCGCTACCGTCGCAGGCCTCGTCCGTGTCCTTCACCCCGTCGCCGCAGCTGTCCAGCGTGCAGTTGGAGCGGCAGGCGTCGGGCACCGTGTCAGAGTTGTCGGGCCCGTCGTCGCAGGTCTCGCCGTGGGCGGTGTCGATCACGCCGTCCCCGCAGCACCGCAGGGTGCAGTCGGTGCGGCACTCGGCGTTGGGGTCCTCGGAGTTCAGGGTCCCCCGGTCGCAAGACTCACCCTGATCCAACGACTCGTTGCCGCACAGGGTGAAATCCTGGCCGCAGTCGCCGCGGCAGTCGTCCCCGTCATCGGTGTTGCCGTCGTCACAGGCCTCCACCGCATCGCCACCGACCTCGGTCTCGTCCCGGAACCCGTCGCCGCACACGTTGGGCACGCAGCGGTCAGCCGCGCTGGTGTCCGCCGAGAGGCACCCGTCGTCGTTGCGGTTGTTGCCATCGTCGCAGGTCTCGCCGGTGTCCACCACCCCGTCGCCGCATGCCGGCAACCGACAATCGGTGCGGCACCGGTCCGGCTCGGTGTCGGAGTTCTGTGTCCCGTCGTCGCAGGCCTCCTGGGGATCCAGAATTCCATCTCCACAGATACTCTGTTTGGTGTTCCCGTTGTTCTGGTTGTTGGTGTTGTCCCCACCGTCGTCGCCGCACCCCGCCGCCCAGAAAACGACAATTACGCACCCACATAGAGTCCGCCGAACAGTCATGACACAAGATCCTCTTCTGCTGTTCCCAGTACGCCGCAATTTACCACATCGCTGCGAGATAGACCAGAAGCCACGTGACGGAGCCATTTGCGCTGTGGCCGCAGCCGCGCGCCCCGCGGGGCCCCCGCCCCTCGCGACGGCCCCCGCGCGCCTCGCCGAGGGCCAAACGCCGGCGCCAGGGCACAATATCGCTCAAGTGCGCAGAATTTCGGCGCACCGCGGCATCGGCTCCCCCATCCGGCCTGGTTGCTGGGGTCGGGCCGCCGCTCAGGCGGCCCGACAGACGGGCAGGGTCATCGACCTCATCCGCTCGTGCTGGCCAGCCTTGATCCGGCCCAGCGCCATGGCGAGCATCACCACGAGCCCAAGGCCCATGCGCA
>CAYFWA010000670.1:0-4358 GCA_964346625.1 uncultured Myxococcales bacterium | reverse complement strand
ACACGCTCCACTTCACCGGCGAGCTCCAAGCCGCCGAGCTCGTGCTCAAGGAGTCCCTGCCCGCGGCGCGGGCGCTGCCTGCCTTCCAGGCGAAGCTGCTGCGCAGCCTGGGGCGCGTGAAGATCAGCCAGGGCGACGTGGAGCCCGGGCTCGGCTGTTATCGGGAGGCCCTGCGCCAGGGGTTGATGGCCGGGGAGCGGGATCTCCTCGCGGAGCTGTACGTCAACCTGGGCAAGACGCTGTCCGACCTCGAGCGGTTCGGCGAGGCGGTGCAGGAGATGCGGGAGGGCGTGGATCTCGTCACCGCCGGCGAAGGCGCGGGCGCGGCCGACGTTCCCGTCGGCTTCTGGCGGCTGCTATTGCAGCTCGCCGAGGCCGAGCGCCACACCGGGGACTTCGTCGGGGCCACCCGCCACGCGGCCGTGGCGCTGGATCAGGCGCGCCGCGAGGAGTCCCTGGTGGGCCAGGCGCGCTGCCACTCGTCCCTCGCTCAGATCCTCGAGGACCAGCACCGGGTCGAGGCGGCCGAGCGCCACCACGCGGCGGCGCTCGAGACCTTCCGTCAGCTCGGCGATCGCCAGAGCGCCGCCGAGTGCCTGCTCAGCCGCGCCAGCCGGTGCCCCGATCGCAGCCAGGATCTTATCCAGCAGGCCCTCACGCTCTCTCGCCAGGTGGCCTGGAACGAGGGGATCCTGGCGGCGTCCTCGCTCCTCGCGGCCTCTTGACGTGACGCGCGGCGCGCGGCGCGCGCGGAATGCTTCCGCCTCCTCTCCCTTGCCGAAGCCGAGAAGCATCTTAGAATGTAGATATGGCTTTTGGAGTTTTCGCAAGACGCCTGGGCGAGCGGAGGGTACGGGCCGAGGGCGGTCGCCCTGCGGGTCAATCCGGCGAGCCTGACGAGCCGACTGCTCCCAAGGACGGCCTACTGGACCGATTCAAGGACTGGCTCGACTCGTTGCTGCCAGCGCCCACCCCCGCTCCCGTGCCCGTCCCCGTGGGCCCGGATCGTCGCCGACCCCCCCGCCGCTGACCTCCCTGGCCCTGCCCAGGTCGCAGGTCCCAGCCTCACCGATCCCGGGAGCCGGCCGCCCGAGGTGGTGTGCCCGGGAGCCGGCCGGCGGAACCGGCTACGGGGCTGCGAAGAGCGGGTGCGCGAGCGCGACGGAACATCCCCACGAAGCGGCCAGGCTGGTTGACGCTGGGGGGGTGGGGGGCTACCCTCAGTGACGGTCGTCCGGCTTTTTCGTTCGCGCTCGGGGCTGCGTGTGGGTCGCGGGACTGATTAGGTCGCGGCCCGGATCGCGGGTCGTTTCACGGAGGATACCGTACATGAAGTCCATGTTGTCGAAGCTGATGCTCGTGCCGATGTTGGTGCTGGTGAGCCAGTGGGTGACCTCCGGTCCCGCGGCGGCCCGCAAGCCATGGGAGGGGGGCCGCCGCAAGGCCTACAAGATCTACCTCCACAGTCAACCCGAGCGTGCGGCGGTCTACGTCAACGACAAGAAGTGGGGCGTGTTCTGCTACACGCCGTGCAAGCGGGTGAAGCTGCCCTACAAGCGGACCTACACCCTGATCTTCGCCAAGGACGGCTACCAGGACAAAAAAGAGGAGCTGAAGGTCACCCGGCGCTATTGGCGGCGCCACACGGTGCGCACCGTGCTCAAGCGCCAGATCCAGCCCGCCGTCATCGACGTCCAGTCCGACGCCAGCGGCAACGCCACCGGGGCCCAGATCTACGTGGACGGACAGCAGGTGGGCACGGTGCCCATGAAGGTGAAGGTCAAGCCGGGAAGGCACCAGGTGGAGATCAAGAAGGCGGGCTACACCACGCACAAGCAGTGGGTGACCCTCGCCGAGAAGCAGGTCTGGACCGTGCAGGCCATCATGAAGCCCCTGGAAAAACCCAAGGGGACGCTGCTGGTGGCCGCCGACGTGTCGGACGCCGAGGTGCTGGTGGACGGCAAGGCGCAGGGCACGGCCCCGGTGGTGGTCAAGGACCTCGCCGAGGGGCCGCACACGGTGGAGGTGCGCAAGAAGGGCGCGCCGCCCTGGAAGCAGGTGGTGGTGGTCAAGAGCGGCTCGATCAAGAAGGTCACCGCCTCCATCGGGTCCTCGGTGCCCAAGCACGGCTCTCTGCGCGTGGTGTGCAACGTGCCGGGGGCCACGGTCTACGTGGACGGGGAGAAGAAGGGCAAGGCCCCGCTCAGCTTACCCCAGCTTTTGCCCGGCGACCACATCGTGCGGGTGGAGGCCGAGGGCTACATGGCCAAGCAGGTGCCCTTCAAGGTGGTGGTGGATCAGCAGAGCCTGGTCACCGTGGATCTCGAGAAGAAGAAGGAGGAGGCCCCCACGGGCACCATCCGCATCCAGTCCGACCAGCCGGACGCGGAGATCATCATGGACGGCCGGCGCATCGGCAAGGCTCCCAAGGAGCTCAAGGACGTCCCGGAGGGGCTGCATCTGGTGAAGGTAATCAAGCCCGGCTTTCTCACCTACTCGGAGAAGGTCAAGCTGCAAAAAGGGCAGACCTACACCATCACCGCCCTGCTCAAGAAGGGCGGCAAGGTCAAGATCACCTCTTCGCCGGCCGGAGCTACGGTGTTCATCGACACCAAGCCCGTGGGGCGGACCCCGGTGACGGGGCACGTGCTGGAGGAGGGGACGTACACCGTGGAGGTGGAGCTCAACGGCTACGAGCGCGAGCAGAAGACCATCAGCGTGGAAGGGGGCAAGCCCCTGTCGCTGCACCTGGATCTGGTCAAGATCCGCACCGGGCCCACGCCCTCGGAGCGCGTCCGGGGGCTGACCTCCTTCGGCGCCCTGGCCGTGCCCCCCGGCAGCTTCACCGCGGACGTCACCGCTGGCTTTTTACCCTACTACGGGCGGCTGCGGCTCACCGTGGGGGCCTACAGCGGCAAGTACTTCGGTGTGGACGCCGGCGTGCTCATCGCCGTGCAGGGGTTCACCAACGTGTTCGGGGCCCACGGGCGCTTCCAGCTCTTTCGGGCCGGCCCCTTCTCTGCTGGTGTGTTCACCGAGATCGGGGGCGGGCCCGGCTATGACGGGCGCAACACCTTCTTCTGGAACATTGGGGCCATCGCCAGCCTGAGCTTCAGGAACCTGGTGACGGTGACCGTGCGCATGTGGGGCAAGGTCTATCGCGACCAGTTCTGTCGCTCCGATCCCGCCGACGCGGCCGAGGGGGAGACCGAGCCGCACTGGTGCTCTCAACTCGACGTGGATCCCAGCAACCCGGACAACCCCGATGATTCGGCCGCGCGCACGGCAAAGGTCGAGGAGATCGTGCCCAGCCGCTGGGAGGCCCGGATGAACGAGGGGGACAAGGCCCACCGCCGGGGCTTTTCGCGCGCCCGGTTCATGATGAGCCTCACCCTGGAGGTGGCGGTGACCAAGAACCTGTCTGTCCACGGGGAGCTGCGCGGCGCGCCAGGCATGGATCAGCGCGCCATGTGGCACGACTTCTTCAACACCCCCATGCTGAGCTCGGTCAACGGCGGCGACCCCCGCATCTACGGCGGCGCGGGCGTGACCTTCAAGTTCTGAACGGGTTGTGAGACCTGAGCGAGGGGGCGCGGAGGCTACTCGGTGCGCATGAAGATGTGGAAGCCGCTCTTGGTCTCCACGATGCCGGAGATGCCGCCCTTTTTGAGGGGGAACACCGCCTTGGCGATGTAGGCGGGCACGTCCTTGGGGCCGAAGGGGCCCACCTTGCCACCGTTTTCCTTGGTGGGGCCCATCGAGTGCTTCTTGGCGAGCTTGGCGAAGCTCTTCTCGGTGGGCTTGGCCTTGGCCTGAGCGAGCACCTTCTCGGCCAGGGCCTTGGCGTCGGCCTTGGACCGTGAGATCTCCTCCGCAAGGTTTTCGGCGTTCTTCCAGGGGATCAGGATCATCCGCGCCGCGGCCTGCCCCTCCGTGGGGATGGTGGGATCCGTACCCGCGATCATGCCGTCGTCCGGATCTTGATCCGCGGGCGCGCGCATGTCCGGCGCCATGTCCGCGCCCATGTCCGGCGCCATCTCCACCGGCCGGGGGTCGGGCTGCGCCGGGTCGTCCTCGCCCATGGCCCCCATGGAGGCACCCCCACCGCCACCGGACTCGTCCGCGGCCTTCTTGTTGCAGGCCGGCGTTGCCAGCAGCGTTCCCAGGGCGAAGACCGCCAGCGCGGTGTGGATGCGATGTGGTCGGAGCATCAGAAAACCTCCTGCTGATCGTGATCGATCGACTCAGTCTTTATGGTTCATTCTCGATGATTCTATCTGTGTGGCTCGGCAACCAAGCCAACCCCATTTCCCCTCCGAAATCAAGCGTGGTGTCGGATTTCCATGCGGGATCCCGCA
>CAYFWA010000669.1:0-4363 GCA_964346625.1 uncultured Myxococcales bacterium | reverse complement strand
TGCTGGAATGATCCAGTCCAGACCCGCGAGCGAAGCGAGCTCACGCAGCCAGCCAGGATGGATCGGCGGCCTGAACGATCAGATAATTCGTAATCGGGGCCTTACGGCCGCCGCGCTGCTGCTGACGGCGCTGGCGCTCGGGCCCTCGACGACGGGCTGCGGGGACGACGACGGGGAGGGCGCCCCCGACGCCGCCGCGGGCGACGCCGGGGGCGCGGACGCCGGGCTCGCCGACGCGGCGGTGGACGGGGCGCCGCCCGACGGGGGCCAGGGCCCCGACGGCGGGGCCGACCCGGACGCGGGGTGGTATGCCCCGGGCGTGGACACCACCTGGCAGTGGCAGCTCACCGGCACGATCAACACCGGCTACGCGGTGCAGCTTTACGACATCGATCTGTTCGACACGCCCGAGGCCACCATCGCCGCCCTGCAGGCCCAGGGCCGGGCGGTGATCTGCTACTTCTCCGCCGGCTCAGCCGAGGACTGGCGGGACGATTACGACCAGTTTCAGTCAGCGGATCTGGGCAACGCCCTGGATGGCTGGCCCGGCGAATACTGGCTGGACGTGCGCTCGGCCAGCGTCCGCGCCGTGATGCAGGGCCGGCTGGACCTCGCCGCGCAAAAGGGCTGCGACGGCGTGGAGCCCGACAACGTGGACGGCTACAGCAACGACCCGGGCTTTTCCTTCACGGCCACGGACCAGCTCGACTACAACCGCTGGCTCGCCGACCAGGCCCACGCGAGGGCCCTGGCCGTGGGCCTGAAAAACGACCTGGACCAGATCCCGGCGCTTTCGGATCACTTCGACTTCGCGGTCAACGAGGAGTGTCACGACTACAGCGAGTGTCACCTGCTGCAACCCTTCCTGGACGCCGGCAAGCCCGTTTTCAACGCCGAGTACGCCGACAGCCTGAGCCAGGCCCAGAGCCGCGCCACCGCCTTGTGCCCCCTGGCGCTGAGCGAGGATCTGCGCACGTTGATCCTGCCCTGGGACCTCGACGACAGCTTCCGGGTGAGCTGTGATTGATCCCGGTTTGCTCGTCGTATTCGCCGCTCAAAAGAAGCCAGCCTACGCCCCCCGACCGCGTCCCGTCTTCCCCCCCGAGGAGCTCGCTCCGCCGCCGCCGCCTCCGCCGCCGCCGCCGCGCCGGCGACGACGCGAGCGCCTGCTCTGCCCGCCGTCACTCTTGCCGTCGGCCTGCGCGGCGCCCGCCCGCGGGTCGCGCTTCGGGCCCCGGGAGCGCTCTGTCCGGCGGGGTCGATCGCCGCCCTCGGCGTCGCGGGGGCGCCCGCGGTCCTGCCCTCGGTCCTGCCCTCGGTCCTGTCCTCCGTCCTGCCCCCGCTCCGGGGCGTCAGCGCGACGGCGCTCCTGACGCGGCGGGGCCGCGCCCGGCGCCGGGCCCCGGCGCGGGCGCTTGCCGCGCGAGCCCGGCGCCGCGCTGCGGCCCGGCCCTCGGCCGCGACCCTGGCCACCACCCTGGCCACCACCCTGGCCGCGACCGGGGCCGCCGCTCGAGGGTCCCGGCCGCCCGCGCCGCCGGCGCGGCGGCGGGATGGCCGCCGGGTAGTGGTAGGGCTGATCCTCGACGACCTCGATGTCCTCGCCGATGAGCTGCTCGATGTCGCGCAGGTAGTCTCCCTCGGTCTCGTCGCAAAAGGCGATGGCGATGCCTTCGTGGCCCGCCCGGCCGGTGCGGCCGATGCGGTGGACGTAGCTCTCGGGCTCGTTGGGCAGATCGAAGTTGAACACGTGGCTGATGCCGTCCACGTCGATGCCGCGGGAGGCCACGTCGGTGGCCACCAGCACCGGCAGGGTGCCCTGGCGAAAGCCTTCCAGGGCGCGGGTGCGGGCCCCCTGGCTCTTGTTGCCGTGGATGGCCGCCGCGCCGATGCCGGCGCGATCGAGCTGCTTGACCAGGCGGTTGGCGCCGTGCTTGGTGCGCGTGAACACCAGGGCCCGATCCAGCGCCGGGGTGCGCAGCAGCTCGGCCAGCAGCCGGCGCTTGTCGGGCCGACGCACGAACATCACGCACTGGTCGATGAGCTCCACCGTGGTGGCCGGCGGGGTCACCTCCACCCGGGCCGGGTCGTGCAGAAACGAAGAGGCCAGGTTCGTGATGTCAGGGGGCAGGGTGGCCGAAAACAGCAGGTTCTGCCGCCTCTCGGGCAAAAGCCGCAGCACGCGCCGGATGTCGTGGATGAACCCCATGTCCAGCATGCGGTCCGCCTCGTCGAGCACGAAGAACTCCACGTCGTCCAGGTGGATGTAACCCTGGCCCTGCAGATCCAGCAGCCGCCCCGGGGTGGCCACCAGCACGTCCACGCCGCGGCGCAGCGCCTCCACCTGGGGCACCTGGCTCACGCCGCCGAAGATCACCTGGTGACGAAAGCCCAGGTAGCGGCCGTAGGCCTTGAAGCTCTCGCCGATCTGGGCGGCGAGCTCCCGGGTGGGCGACAGCACCAGGGTCTTGATGCGCCGCTTGCCCCGTCGCTTGCCCCGTCGTTCGGCCTGCCGCTCGCCCCGTCGCCCGGCCGGCTGCTTGCCCCGCCGTGCGGCTGGCTCGGGCTCGGGCTCGGCCGGCTCGGGCTCGCTTTGTGCCAGGAACTGCAGGATGGGCAGCGCGAAGGCCGCGGTCTTGCCCGTGCCGGTCTGGGCGCAGCCCAGCACATCCCGCCCCTCGAGCAAAAGGGGGATCGCGCCGGCCTGGATGGGGGTCGGCGTCGTATAGCCCTCGTGGGCCACGGCCCGCTGCAGGGGCTCGATGAGATCCAGCTCGGAAAACTCAGAGATCGGTTGGGTTGTCATGTCGGTCAATTCGGTCAATTCGGTCAATTCGGTCAATCCAGTCAATTCGGTCGGGTCGGTCAATTCAGTCAATTCAGTCAATTCAGTCAATCCAGTCAATTCAGTCAATCCAGTCACTGCGTGTGCCCCGTCATCCGCCGTTCTCTCGCTCGCGCGAGGATCCCGCTCGGGACGATGAATGTTGAAAAAAGGTCGATAGCGTCGACGATGAGGCCTGAGGGGTCCGGCCCGCAAGGGGCCCCCGGACATCGGGCGGATCAAGGGTGCATAATCCGAATCGGGGACGTTGTCCAGAAAAGGAGGGGAAAAAAGAGGAGAAAATCCTGGAAGCGGCTGTTCGGCGCGCCCCTTCCGCGCCTGCGGCAGCAGCCTCCCCCGGCGCCCGGACGGCACCCCCATCCCCGGCAGCGCGCTGCCCGGCGGGCTCCGCTGGGCCCTTGGCGGCCAGCGGCCCCGCGGACCGCGGACCGGGGCTCGACCGGCCCGGAGCGACCCCTCCTGTTTCGATGAGATCGGTGGGATCGGTGAGCCCGGCGATGGCGGCGGCCGCGCAGCAGCACCCCGCCGCCCGCCGGCTTCGTTCCCGGCCTCCGGCTCGCTTTCGCCCCAGGCTTCGATCGTCACTCGGGCAGCTCGTGGGCGTCGTCGGGTGACGTTCCGCGCAAAAGCCCCTCGGCGATCCTGACCCGCAGCCAATCGGTGTTGGCCAGGTGCGCCGCGAGCCGTTCGGCCCGGAACTGGACCCGGCGCTCCACCTGGATGACCCGAAGCGACGGGGCGCCCAGCATCACCCCGAGCCCCTCTGGCGAGACCCCCAGGATCGCCAGAAAATCGCCGACCCCGGGGGGGACACAGCCGCGCGAAGGCTTCGCGGCCGTAGGTCTCGGTCCCGGTGGCACACGGCCCGCTCCGATAGGCGTGCCGGGTCCCGTCGGTGCCGAGCTCCTGCATGAACCGCTTCGGGAGCTCGGCGTACTCCGGGTTGCCGCCCACCACCGTGGGCTCGCTGATCCAGGTGTCCCGTAGAACCAGAGGTTGCGCGAAAGGGCGAATTGGCTCCTTTCCCTGCAGCGACGCGAAGCGCGGTGATTGGGGGTGAGTCCCGAAAAACCGTTCTTTTTCGGGGCGAGGGGGGATGGGACATCCCCCCTGAACGTGTACGTTCAGGGCACCTCGTGGGCGCCGATGCTGGGGGGATCGTGGTAGCAGACGCCCAGCCGGTCCCCGGCGACGCCGGTTACCGGCGTGCCGGCCTCGAAGGCCGGGCTGCTCGGGTCGATGGCGTAGCCGCTTGAAAAGGCCGGGTCGCCCACCACGGTGCCCGTCTCGGTGCCCGGCAGCGCGGGCGCCGAGGCCCCGGGATCGTCGTGGGCGTAAAAGAGGTTGGTGGTGAACTCGAAGGTGCCGGGCTCGGTGTTCGCGCCCACGTTCACGTCCTCCCACTGCGAGAGCCGGCCGCGCTCGTAGTAGACCAGGTTGTTGACGAAGCGCCCGCCCGCGCAGGACGCAAAGGTGTAGGTCGCGTCGCTCACGCGCTCCTGCAGGATGCGCGCGATC
>CAYFWA010000668.1:1063-4365 GCA_964346625.1 uncultured Myxococcales bacterium | reverse complement strand
GGGCTCCCCTGCCTCGAGTCACCCCCGCCCCGGGCGAGCGCCATGGCGCCGCCGACGCCCCCCCCCGCGACGGCGACGGCCGGGGACGCCGAGATCACGTCCGAGGGCGCCGAGGCCACGCCCGAGGCGCCCAGCCTGCGGCTTCGCCTCCAATACACCAAGCGCCCGCCGGCGAGCTACCTGTCCCACCTCGATCTCGTGCGCCACGTCCCCCGGATCCTGCGGCGGGCGGGGCTGCGCCCCCGCTACAGCCAGGGGTTCAACCCGCGGCCGAGGCTGCAGTTCACGCCGCCGCTGCCCGTGGGCGCCGAGGCCGACGCAGATCTGTGCGACGTGTGGATCACCGGCGAGGGCTCTGCTCCCCCGCCACCCACCGACGTTTTGTCGCGCCTGGACGCAGTCACGCTCCCGGGCCTGGTGTTCACCGCGGCGCGCTGGCTGGCCAGCGACGAGCCCACGGTTGCCGCGCTCTGCGGGGGAGCCCGCTACCGATTCCTGCCCATCCCGCCACTTTCCGCCGCCCGCCGCGCGCCCCTGCAGCAGCGGCTGCAGGAGCTGCTCGCCCGCCCGCGTTGGGAGGTGCAGCGCAAGCCCAAAAAGAAAGGACGCGCGCCCCGGGTGCGCGACGTGCGCCCGTCCCTCACGTCCCTGGAGCTGGAGACCGTGGACACGCAGCTTGCCGTGGGCTTCACGCTCTGCCGGGGCGACGGCGGCTCTTTGCGCCCCCGGGAGCTGCTCGAGGCCATCTTCGGGGAGCCGGATCTTGCGGGCCGACTGGTGCGCCGACATCATCTGGGTTGCGGGGAGGACCGGGAGGTGATAGGCCTCGCTACAGCTTGAGCGCCGGCGTGGTCGACGAGCCGTGGTGGATCGCTTGACGCTCTGGTACCCGTTCCCTATTATTCCCCCGAGCTCGACTTCGGGTGGTCGATGACCCTAGCGCGACAGCCAATGCCACATGAACCGACCAAAGCCGTGCCCCGGAGACAACAACCGGGCACGGCTGACCCGGGCGACGGCAACGAAACGACGCCCCCTCTCCACGCCGGGAGGGGGCGTCGCAGGTTTTGGGCACGCGGGCCCATAGCTCAGATGGTTAGAGCCGCCGGCTCATAACCGGTAGGTCCCTGGTTCGAATCCAGGTGGGCCCATCGAATCGGAGGAGTTTCCGTGGACGTTAAGAATCAGATACAGATCCTCATTGGCCTCCAGGACTACGACGCGCAGCTCATTCAGAAAACCAAGCGACTCAAGGAGCTGCCCGATCGGCTGCGTGAAATCCAACACGACGTGGACCAGCTCGAGCAGGTGTTGTCCCAGGAACGCGAAGAGCTCGCCCAGCAGGACAAGTGGAAGGCGGAGAAGGAAGAGGAGCACCAATTTCTCGAGGCTCAGATTTCCCGGATCCGCCAGCAGATGCAAGGCGTACGAGCCCACAAGGACGCCATGGCCCTGCAGCGTCAGCTCGACGTCAACCGCCGGCAAATGTCCGATCTCGAAGAAGAGATCCTACAGACCATGACCGCGCTAGAGGCGCGCCGGGCAGCGGTGGCCGAGCACGAGCAGTCGCTCATCCAGCTCAAGGAGCAACTGTCGGCCGAGGAGGCCGAGATCAAGAGCGAAATCGATAGCCTCAGCTCAGAGATGGAGCGCATCAAAGAGGAACGCGACAGCAAGGCCGTGGACCTGAAGGGCCGGGTGAAAAAGCGCTACGCCGCCATCGCCTCGCGTCGCCACCCCTCGGTGGTGGAGGCCATCGACGGGCGCTGCACCGGCTGCAACATGGCGCTTTTGCCCCAGCTTTACAACACGCTGTTTTACGCCAACTCCATCGAGGTCTGCCCGCAGTGCAACCGCATGATCTACCTCAAGTCCGCGGTCTTCGGTGACGAAGAGGAGGAAGCGGGCGACGCGAACGACGCGGACGACGCGGACGACGCGGATATGCAGGACGACGCGGATATGCAGGGCGACGCCCAGCGCTCCCAGAACGCCTCCTGAGCCCCCGTAGCGGCCGTGACCCCGCCGCTACCCCGCCGCTACCCCGCCGCTACCCCGCCGCTACCCCGCGAGCCCCGGTTGACCTGCCCCGCCCCAGGTTGCATGATTCCCATGTCGAGCCCCCGCCGGAGTCGGTGAGGCGGTCGCCGGCGCCCCGAGGCGCGGGAGGAAAGTCCGAGCTCCACAGGGCAAGGGTGCTGGGTAACGCCCAGTCGGGGTGACCCGAAGGAAAGTGCCACAGAAAGCAAACCGCCCGCCGGGCTCCCCCGGGACTCCGGCGGAATCTGGCGGGTAAGGGTGAAAGGGTGCGGTAAGAGCGCACCGGGTCCCCGGTGACGGGGATCGCACGGTAAACCCCACCCGGAGCAAGACAGACCGGAGGCGATCCCATGGGTCCGGACGGCCCGTCCGAGACCTCCAGGTAGTCGCTGGAGCCCCCCGGTAACGGTGGGCCTAGATGAATGACCGTCACCTCCCGAGGGCAACCGAAGGAGGGACAGAACTCGGCTTACGGCCGGTCTCCGACGTCGGGGGCTCGACACCCTATTTTGCTCCTGCCGATTCCCCCCTTGATTCCCGCCGCGAATCCTGGTACGAACCGTTTTCCCCAAACTCCTTGCTCCCGCCGGTGCGGGGGCTCTAACACCGGGCCTGCCGCCCGGGTGTGGAACCGAAAGGAGACCACATGCCAGAGTTCAAGTCTGCCCGGGACAACCCCGGGACCTTCCGGGAGTATGAGTGCGTGCTCATCCTCCGCCCGGACACCCTGCAAGAGGGCATCCTGGAAATCAACAACAAGATCAAGGGTCTAGTCGGCGAAAACGGCGGCAAGATCATATTGATCGAAAACTGGGGCAAGCGCCGCCTCGCCTATGAGATCCGCAAGCAGCTCAAGGGCATCTACCTATACTACCAGCTGCTCGGCAATGGTCCCATGGTCAACGAGATGGAGCGCCAGTTCCGCTTCTCGGAAGCCATAATCCGATACTTCACGCTGCGGCTGGACGAGAACGTGGACCCCGCGGCTCGGCCCAGCGAGCTGACCGACGAGGACTTCCTGGCCGCCTCGGCCACCCGACCGGACGAGGAGGAGCTGGCCACGGGCTACGTCATGACCGGCAGCGGCGAAAAGATCCCCGTGTCGAAGCTCGGCTACCAGGGCGGGGAGGAAAGGGCCGAGCGGAAACCGGCCGAGCAGAAGGCGAGCGCCGAGACGCCCCCCGCCGAGGCGCCGCAGAGCGAGACGGCCGAGGCGCCGCAGAGCGAGACGGCCGAGGCGCCGCAGAGCGAGACGGCCGAGG
>CAYFWA010000668.1:0-963 GCA_964346625.1 uncultured Myxococcales bacterium | reverse complement strand
CGCCGCAGAGCGAGACGGCCGAGTCCGCCGAGGCGAGCCAGGGCGCCAAGACCGACGCCGAGACCGACGCCGAAACCCAAACCGCTGACGAGACCCCGGAGCCCCGGCCGGAGACCGACGGCGATGACTCGAAGGGGGCGTGACCCATGGATTTCCGTAAGAAACGTTTTCGCAAGAGGTTCGGCCGGCGGAAGGTGTGTCGCTTCTGCGCGGACAAGAGCATCGTGATCGACTACAAGGCCCCTCAGGTGCTGCGTTACTTCATCACCGAGCGCGGCAAGCTGGTGCCCCGCCGCATCTCCGGCAACTGCGCCAAGCACCAGCGTCAGGTCTGCCGCGCGATAAAGCGCGCCCGGATGCTGGCCCTCATGCCCTTCAAGGCCGTCGGGCGGTAGGAGACCACCATGGCGATGCAGGTCATCTTAAAAGAGGAAATCCCGAACCTGGGCCAGATGGGCGAGCTCGTCGCGGTGAAGCCAGGCTACGGGCGCAACTACCTGATTCCCAAGGGTCTCGCGGTGGAGGCCACCCCGCGCAACATCAAGCGGCTCGAGCACGAGCGGCGCAATATCGAGCGCCGCAAGGAGAAGCTGCTGGCCGAGGCTCGCAGCATCGCGGATCGCCTCCGCGACATGAGCATCACGATCGCCAAGAAGACCACCGACGAGGATCGGCTCTACGGCTCGGTGACCAACCGGGAGATCGCGGACGTCCTGTCGAGCGAAGGCATCAACATCGATCGCCGGAAGATCGTCATCGACGAGCCCATCCGCAGCCTCGGGGTGTTCAAGGTCAAGGTGAAGCTGAACGCCGAGCTGGACGGCGAGGTCAAGGTCTGGGTGGTCAAGGCCGAGTAGACGGCCCCTGGCATCCCGGCGATCTTCCGTCGGGCGCCCCCCCTGGCCCCCGGGAAGGGTCCGAGTGAGCGATCAAGGCACGCGCGCCCGCCAAACGCCTCCCACC
>CAYFWA010000667.1:0-4375 GCA_964346625.1 uncultured Myxococcales bacterium | reverse complement strand
GGACGAGGCGCCCGAGACGTCCGGCCCGAGCCCAGCCCCCCACCCCGCCCTGCCCCCCTACGTGGAGCGCATCGCGGTGGGGTTGCTCATCGGGCTGGGGGCCCTGTTCGTGCTGTCCAGCCTCGCGGAGGTGTACCGCAACTTCAAGTGGATGCCCCGGGTGGACTTCACCATGTACCACACCGCGGCCAAGGTGGCGCTGGCCCAGCAGAGCCTGTATCACTTCCACGAGCCCGGCGGCTTCCAGCCCGGCAACCTGCCCTACCCGTACCCGCCGCTGCTGGCGTGCCTGCTGACCCCGCTGGCCAAGCTGTCCCTGGCGGCGGCCTATCACCTGTGGGTGGGCGTGATCGTCGCCTGCTTCGGCCTGCTGGTCTGGCTCAGCGCACGGGTGGTGCGGGAGTGCGGCGGGCCGCGACCGCTGCTGCTCGCGGTGGCCGCCATGTTCCTGGCCATGATCCTGGTGGATTCGAACGTCTACTGGGGGCAGGTCAACGTCCCGGTGATGACGCTGGTGGCCGGAGCCGTGCTGCTGGGGCTTCGGGGCCGCACGGGCTGGGCCGGAGCGCTCATCGGCGTGGCCACCGCCCTCAAGCTCCTGCCGGCGGCCCTGATGCTCTGGTTCCTGGTGCGCCGGGACGCGCGCGCGCTGGGGGCCTTCTTCGCCACCCTGGTGGCCGGCGTGCTGCTGGTGCCCATGCTGGTGGGCGGGCCGACCTGGGCGTGGCAGATGAACCGGGAGTGGCTGGCGCTGGTCTTTGGCGCGGTGACCCAGGGCGCCGACGGCCTGCAGGCCCACGGCGGCTACGTCACGGGGTACAAAAACGGCAGCCTGGCCGCCGTGTTCGACCGGCTGTTCGGGGGCGCCGGCCGCAAGGGGGCGCTGGTGGTCCGGCTGCCCCAGCCCACCATCGACTCGCTCACCACGCTGGTGCGGCTGGCGGTGCTGGCCGCCAGCGTGGCGGCCACCGTGCGCCTGTGGCGCCGCCGGGCCCCTGCGGTGGAGCGCTGGCTGCTGCCCCTCGCCGCCTCGCTGCTGCTTTTGCTCGGCTGGCTGTTCAATTTGATCCTGTGGGACCACCACACCGTGGGGCTGGTGCTGATCCTGCCGGTGGTGGCGGGCGCTGCCCTCGATCCCCGCCTGGACCCGGGTTGGCGGCGGGCCCTGTGGCTCGGGCTCATCGCCGGCGCCGCCGGCCTGGCCAGCGGTTGGTTCAGCGGATCGCGACGCTGGGGGATCCAGACCCTGTGCCTGCTCCTGCTGTGGGGGGGGCTGGCCTGGGCGCTGATCCACGCGCCGCCGCCCGCGCCCGGTGGGGAGCGCTCGGAGTCTGGCGACTCGGAGCCAGGGGCGCGCTCCGAGACGTCGGCCGGTGGCGACGCCTCCCAGCTCGCCCTCCCCCTGGAGGCTCCCCCTTTTGAGTCGGTCATGCCGCGGGCCACCGAAACGCATCCGACAGGAGAGAGACCATGAACGCGCCCGGACCTTCGCCCTCGACTCTAGCCCTGTGCGGCCTGGTGACGCTGCTCGCGGTGGGCTGCGAAGACCGCACCCAGCCGCCGGTGCGACCCCCGGCCCGGGATCGCACCGCCGCCCGTCACCCGCCACCCGCCGCGCGCGCGCAGCCCCTCCCCCGGCCCGCGACGCCCGCGGCGCCGGGGGCGCCTGGGGGCCCGGCGAGCCGGGGGGCCACGGCCGCCGGCGGTGCCGCCGCGGGCTGCTTCGCCCTGCCGCCGTCGGGGGAGGGCATGTGGCCTTGGGCCGATCTGAACGACCCGGACAAGCTCGACGAGTCCGTGCTGCGCCGCCGGGGGCTGAAGCTGCGGCTCGCCGAGCTGTGGACGCCGGGCCGCGGTGGGCTGGCCAGCGCGGTGGTGGGCTACGGCAACGGCTGCACCGGCTCCTTCATCTCGTCCCGAGGACTGCTCATCACCAACCACCACTGCGCCTTCCGTACGATCCAGCGCAACTCCACCCCCGAGCGCGACCTGCTACGCGACGGGTTCCTGGCGCGCTCCACCGCCGAGGAGCTCGACGGGCTGGGGGCCCGGATCTACGTGTTCCGGAATCAGACCGACGTGACCGACCCGGTTGTCGAAGGACTGTCGGAAGATCTGAGCGACCTGGCGCTCGTGCGCGCCATCGAGGCGCGCGAAAAGAAGCTGGTGGCCGAGTGCGAAAAGAAACCCCACACCCGCTGCCGCATCTCTAGGGAAAACGACGGCCTGCGCTTTTTGCTTCTGGAAAACACCGAGCTCAAGGACGTCCGCCTGGTGGCGGCGCCGCCGCGGGACCTGGGGAGCTTCGGCGGGGAGATCGACAACTTCCACTGGCCGCGACACACGCTGGATTTCACCCTGATGCGCGCCTACGTGGCGCCCGACGGCGAGCCACGGGCCCACCACCCCGAAAACGTGCCCTACCGGCCAAAGCGGCACCTGAGCGTCGCCACCGGCGGCATCGAAAAGGGGGACCTGGTGATGGTGCTCGGCACGCCGGGTCGCACGAACCGCTACGCCACCGCGCAAAACGTGGCGTGGAACGAGCAGCTCTACTATCCGTTCCGCAAGCGGCTGTTTCGCGAGTGGATCGAGATCCTGCGCGACACGGCCGAGGCCGTGCCCGCGGCGCGGCTGCCCACCGCGAGCCGGGTCAAGGCGCTCGACAACGCGCTCACCCACGCCAAGGGCATGCTGCGCGGGCTCGAGCGGCGCCAGGTGCTGGCCCGCAAGCGCGCCGAGGAGCACCGCTACCGGGCGTGGCTGGCCGCCGACCCACAGCGCCGCGCGCGCTGGGGGGAGGCGCTGGACCGGCTGATTGCCCACGAGCGGGCGGCCGCCGACGGACGGGAGCGGGACCTGCTGCTGCGCTACCTGCTCTACGGCGTGACCCTGGCGCGCACCCTGCGCACCGTGGTCAAGTGGGCCCACGAGCAGACCCACCCGGACGACGAGCGGGATCCGGGCTATCAGGAGCGGGATCTGGAGCGGATCCGCTCCCGCCTCCGGCACGCCCAGCGCAGCTACCACGAGGCCGCGGACAAGGCGGTGTTCGCCTACTTCCTCGAGCGGCTCGGCAAGCTGCCCCCCGACCAGCGGATTAAGGCCTTCCACCAGGCGCTGGGCGGCCAGTACACCAAGCAGGCCATCGACGCCTTCTTGAGCCGCCTGTATGCCAACACCCGGCTCACCCAGGCGGACGCCCGGCTGGAGGCGCTCACGCTGCCGCTCGAGAAGATGAAGCGGAGCCCGGACGCGGCGCTGCAGCTCGGGCTGAAGCTGCACGCTGCGCTCGAGGCCTGGCAGAAGCGACGCAAGGCCCGGGAGGGCGCCCGGTTCCGGCTGCGCCGCCCCTACCTGGAGTCCCTCATCGCGTTCCAGGGGCGGCGGTTCTACCCCGACGCCAACCTCACCCCGCGGGTGAGCTTCGCCCACGTGGCCGGCTACCCGCCCCGCGACGGCGTCTGGCACCGGCCCTTCACGCACCTGTCGGGGCTGCTGGCCAAGGGCACGGGAAAGCCCCCCTTCCGGATCCCCCCCGCCTTGCGCCAGGCCGCGGGTGGGGCCGCCAGTGGGGCCGCGGGGACCCGGGCCGCCCGCGGCGCGACTGCCACGCCCGGCCGTGACCTCCCGGTGAACTTCCTGTCCAACGCCGACACCACGGGCGGCAACTCCGGCAGCCCCGTGCTCGACGGCCGGGGTCGTTTCGTGGGGATCAACTTCGACCGTGTCTACGAGAACATCTCGGGCGACTTCGGCTACCGGCCGGAGACCTCGCGCAACATCATGGTGGACGTGCGCTACATCCTCTGGTACCTGCGCGAGGTCCTGCGCGCACGCTGGCTGCTCAACGAGCTCTCCGGGGTCACCGCGCCGGCCCCGCCGGCCACGCCCCGACGCCGCCCGTGAGGGCCCGTTGGCGGGAAGACGCCGCGGCAGCCGCGGCGCCGCTCCGTCGTCTCAGCTCCGCCGCTGCGCCGCTTGGTCATCTCAGCTCCACCGCGGCGCCGCTCCGTCGTCTCAGCTCCGCCGCTGCGCCGCTTGGTCATCTCAGCTCCGCCGTGAGCTGCCCACCATCTTCCAGACCTCCACCACCACGAAGGGGACCACCGCCGCCACGATGGTGGCGAAGTTGTCGAAGCTGTCGTCGGCCAGCACCATGGAGGCAGATTCCCGGGCCACGTCGGTGCCCGCCTTGCCCATGGCCACGCCGATGTCCGCGGACTTGAGGGCCAAGGCGTCGTTGACCCCGTCCCCGGCTCCGCCCGAATCCTACGGCTATATCCGGATCTCTCACCACGATAATGACCCGTTTTTCGAGAGAAACGGGGTTACGAGCCGAATCTAGCGTGATCCGGATCGTGCGAAAACGAAC
>CAYFWA010000666.1:0-4377 GCA_964346625.1 uncultured Myxococcales bacterium | reverse complement strand
GGGGCCTATTGGAGCGGGGGGGCCTATTGGAGCGGGGGGGCCCATTGGAGCGGGGGGGGCCGTCAGAACCGGCCCGAGATCGCGAGGCCGCCGGTGCGGGGTCCGAGCTGGGGGGGTGCGCAGCGCCCGCTTCGCCGGCGCCGGGCTCATCGACCCGATCCAACCCTGATCTCGGGATCAGGGGTGCAGCCCCAGAGCCTTCCGTCCCCCGGAAAACCATGGCATGTCGGTGGGCGGGACCCCAAAAAAGTGAAGGCCCCGGGGATCCCGGGGCCTTCCCAACACCTCAGAAAAGGGAGCAAGGCACGAAAAAAAAGACGTAACGTAGGGTCAGTCTAGCTAGCGTATTCTCAAGACAAGTAGCTACTTTAACTATATGAATTCATTAGGCTATTTTAAATTTAACCGCCAACGCGTGTCGTGACGGGTCGGTTTTCGGTGGAGGTCCGGGGAATAACGTAATGTATTAGAACGTATTGGATATCCGGGTAACCCTGCAACCTCCGGGCGAATCCAATGTGCAAGCTGGATGCCATCGTGTCCAGTTTCCCTCCACTGTCTTGAAATCCTGTAGAAACCGTGGTATCCGCGCCGGAGGTTGCCGTGCGGCTGTTCTCGGAAAAACTGACATCGATGTCATCTGCTCCGGGTCACTCACTACTTTTTGCACACTTCGGTAGCCGTGGGCGTGGGCTCGTTCCCAGGTGGACGCGCTTTTCGCCGAGAGGCCGCTATGTCCGACAACGTCCTGCTCATCAACGCCGACGGCCCGGAGCACCGGGTCGCTTTGCTGGAAAACGGCCAGCTTTCAGAGCTTTACATCGAGCGCCCCAACGAGCGGGGGCTCACCGGCAACATCTACAAGGGGCGGGTGATCCGCGTGTTGCCCGGGATGCAGGCGGCCTTCGTGGACATCGGCATCGAAAAGGCCGCCTTTCTGCACGTGGCGGACGTGGCCGGGGCCTCTGCAGGCCCCTCGCCCAACCCGGCGCCGCAGTACTTCGAGTCCGAGTCCGAGGAAGGCGGCGAGGCCGACCCGGAGCTCGCCTCCGATGGAGAGCTGTCCGAGAAGCGCATGGGGTCCGACTCCCAGGAGGTCCCCATCCAGGATCTGCTACACGAGGGGCAGGAGCTGCTGGTGCAGGTGAGCAAGGACCCGCTGGGGACCAAGGGGGCCCGGGTCACCACCTACATCTCGCTTCCTGGCCGGCACGTGGTCTACATGCCCACGGTGTCCCACGTGGGCATCTCCCGGCGCATCGCCAGCGAGGCGGAGCGAAAGCGGCTGCGGGAGCTGCTCGAGCAGCTCCGCGATCCCCAAAAAGGCTACATCATCCGCACCGCAGCCGAAGGACAGCCGTCGCACAAGCTCCAGGCGGACATGGAGTTTCTGGCCAAGCTCTGGCAAAAGATCCAGGAGAACACCGACCGGCCGCGGCCTCCCGCCTTGCTGCACGCCGATCTCGATCTGATTCTGCGGTGCGTGCGCGATCTGCTCACCTCGGGGGTGGACGCCTGCCTGGTGGACGACGAGGTCCAGTACGAGCGCATCCGGAAGTTCATCGAGACCTTCATGCCCAAGTACCTGGGGCACCTCAAGCTCTACGTGCTCGAGGAGCCGATCTTCGATCACTTTGGTACCGAGGCGGAGCTCGACCGGATCCTCGATCGGAAGGTCTGGCTCAAGTCCGGCGGCTACCTGGTGATCGATCAAACCGAGGCACTCACGGCCATCGACGTCAACACCGGCCGCTACGTGGGCCGGCGCAACCTCGAGGACACCATCACCCGGATCAACCTCGAGGCGGTGCGCGAAATCGCCATCCAGCTCCGGCTGCGCAACCTCGGCGGGATCATCATCATCGACTTCATCGACATGGAGAAGGAGGCCAACCGCCAGAAGGTGTGGCGCTCCCTGGTAGAGGCGCTGCGCCAGGACCGCGCGCGCTCCAACGTGGGCAAGATCTCCGAGCTTTGTCTGGTGGAGATGACGCGCAAGCGCACGCGCGAGAGCCTGGGCCGAATGCTCACCCGGCCCTGTTTTTACTGTGATGGCAAGGGCTACCTCAAGAGCCCCACCACCATCTGCTACGAGATATTGCGCCACATCCGAAGGGAGTGTGCCCCGGGCCGATGGCGCAACGTGCAGGTGTTTTGTCACCCCGCCGTGGCCGAGCTCATGGCGCAGGTGGAGTCCGAGCACGTCACCGCCATGGAGGAACGGCTGGGGATCGTGATCCAGGTCAACGCCGAGCGGAGCTTTCACCTCGAGCAGTACGAGATCCGGGAGGGGCCCGACGCCCACCGGTCCACCTCCGGCCCGCGCTGAGCCACCTCGGAGCTGCCGTGCCGTCTGCCGAAGCGCCCTTGGGCAACCCCGGCCCCCTGGCCGTCCCCGAGTCCGGGCCCCCGCTGCACGTGGCCGTGGGCAGCAGCCTCGGGGATCGCCGCGCACACCTGGCCACGGCCCTTTCGGGCCTGCGCGACATCGACGGCCTGCGTCTGCGCCGCGCCTCGCCCATCTACGAGACCGCGCCGGTGGGCGGCGTGGCCGAGCGCCGGTTTCTCAACGCGGTGCTGGAGCTGACCGCGACCCCCGGGCTGGCCCGCGATCCCGAGGCGGTGTTGGCGCGGCTGCATCGGATCGAGGCGCGCGCCGGCCGCCGCCGGAGCCAGCGCTGGGAGGACCGGACCCTCGACCTGGATCTGGTGCTCTGGGGGACGCGGGTCATCGACACGCCCACGCTGGTGGTGCCGCACCCCGAGCTTGCCCGCCGGCGGTTCGTGCTGCAGCCCCTGGCCGATCTCGTGCCGGGGGCGCCGGTGCCCCCCTCCGGGGTCACCGTGTCCCACCTGCTCGAGGCGCTGCCCGACGATCCGGCTGCCGCCGTGACCCCGGCCCCGGCGGCGCTGTATCCGGAACACTGGCCGCGCTTCGATCCCGCCCCAGCGTAGTCGGTCAACGCGCGCGTGGCAGGCGGATGGCCCGGGTGCGGGTCTCCAGACGCTGGGTGAGCGACTGGCGCCGCCCGTAGCCGATGACGGTGAGGCTCAGCTTCAGCGTGGAGCGGCTGCGCTCGACGCGGCCCTTTTGCAGATCCAGCTTCAGCGTGCCGCGGCCCTGGCCGCCCCCCCGGACCTGCTGTCCGGTGAGCGCCTCGGGATCCATGGGGCTGGCGGTGAGCCGCACCGACATCTCGAGGGTGGCCGTGCGGGGCGCTTTCCCGCGGGCGCTCTCGAGGGAGAGCCGGTAGCCGGTGCGCACGCCGATGCGGACCTGCTGCTGGCTCTTGGGCAGATGCACCGGCCAGCTCTCCGAGCGCTCCCAGCGGGCACCCTGGCCCACCGCGTCTTCGGGCAGCGGCGCGCTGAAGCGCGCCAGGGCCCCGGCCCCGCCCAGGGCCCCCAGCGTCCGGGGCGGCTCCAACGCGGCGACCCGCCCGCGGGAATCCAGGCGATGGCGCAGGCTCAGCCCCTGGAGCCAGGGCTTTACCCGGTCACGGATGCTCGTGGGCCGCACCCGGCGCACCCGGCGCACCCGCACCTTCACCTGTGCCTGCTCGCCTTGCACCTGCTCCACCGCGCGCTCCCAGTCGAAGCGGGCCACGAGCCGCGAGGTCTGCCCGGCCGCCTCGTGGGAAGCCTTCAGCCAGGTGCGATAGCCCTGGCGTTGCCCGGCCTCCAGGCGGTAGCGCAGCCGGATTCGCGGCGGGGTGCCCGCCGAGGTGAGCCGCAGCTCCCCCGGAGGATGGAGCCGCTGGGTCGGGGGGGGATCGGTGGCACCGGCGGTCTTCGGCGGAGCGGGCGGGCCGTCGTCGCAGCCGCTCGCCGCGCCGAGGCCCGCCGCGACGAGGCCCGCCGCGCCCAGGCTCACGGCCAACGCCGCGGTCACCACCCTCGCGCCGCGCTTCGCCGTCGGCCGCTGCGGGTCATCGGAGCCCTGCGCCGCGCGCGTTGCGCTGTCGCGACCCGTTGCCGCGTGGATTGCGCGGTCGCGCGCGCGGGCCGGAGCCGCTGTCTGGTAACCGTTCAGGTGTCTCGGAAAAACGAAATTGCGCGATACGGCGGATTGACGCCTCTCCTTGCAGCGGCGCGAAGCGCGATGATGGAAGGTGAGCCCCGATAAACCGCGCTTTTTCGGGGCGAGGGGGGATGGGATTTCCCCCCTTAGGGAGCTGATCAAAATTAGTTTGCCAAGTTGGCGCGCGAGGCGCGCGGCCGGCAAGGCGCGACGACGGCGCGTACTGGGCGTACGTAACGGAGGAGCAACGCAGCCAGCCGCGATGGATCGCGCGCCAGATGGTGAATTAATTTTGACCAGGGCCCTCAGGGCTCGCGCAAGAATAAGTTCGACGCACCGAGGGCGCCGAGGCGCAA
>CAYFWA010000665.1:0-4379 GCA_964346625.1 uncultured Myxococcales bacterium | reverse complement strand
TGGCGCCTCGTCGGGAGCTGCGGGCGGCGCTTGGGGCGCCAGAACCGGGTTAGATGGGCTATCCAGGCGAGCACTGGCGCCTCGTCGGGAGCTGCGGGCGGCGCTTGGGGCGCCAGAACCGGGTTAGATGGGCTATCCAGGCGAGCACTGGCGCCTCGTCGGGAGCTGCGGGCGGCGCTTGGGGCGCCAGAACCGGGTTAGATAGGCTATCTAGGCGAGCACTGGCGCCGCGTCGGGAGCTGCGGGCGGCGGCCGGGGCGCGATGGGGTCTGGGTCATCTGGGTCATCTGGGCCTCGTTGGTTCGAGGCCCGAAGCGGTGCCGCCAGCACTTTGCCAACGAGGACCGCTGGGGAGCCGAGGCCGAGATGCATGGAGATTTTTACGCAGTTGCGGGATATCGTGCTCAGAAGCTGTCTTTTGGCCCTCGGCGAGGCACCCGGGGCCGGCGCAGGGGGGGCGGCGGCCCCCCTGCGCGCCCGGCACCGGCCACGGCGTAAGGGAGCGGGTCAAAATAAGGTCTGCAAGTCAGGGCGTCGAAGCGCCCGGCTGGCAAGGCGTGAAGAGGGCGAATATTGCGGGATATTTAACCGATGAGCAACGCAGCCAGCCGGGATGGATCGGCGTCCCGAGTGCAGAGTTTATTTTGACCCGCTCCCTAAATGCTCGGCTCGAGCACGGGTTTGGTTTTTCGTGGGGTTCGGGTACCATGGAAATGGACGACCCGCGGGGCAGGGGCCCCGCGACTGACGACCGGAGCGGGTGATCGCGGTCATGAGCACGAGCACGAGCATGAGCACGCTGGCGCACGAGCGGGTGCGGGGGTTGGGTGGCGGTACGGTTCGTGCCGCCGAAGCGGCGGCAGCAGTGCTGGCGAAGGGGGGGCTGGCGACCGCGGTATTTGCGTCAGCGGTGCTGTCGGCGACGGTGCTGTCGGCGACGGTGCTGTCGGCGACGGTGCTGTCGGCGACAGTGTTGTTCGGTGCGGTGGGCTGCATCGAGCAGCGGGAGGTGGGCTCGGTGCGGGACCGCGCCGGGCCGCCGGACGGCGGGGGCGTTCCGCTGGCTTCGGTGTGTGGGGATGGCGAGATCACGGGGAACGAGCAGTGCGATGGCTCCAACCACGGGGGAGTGACCTGCCGGGATCTGGGCTTTGCCGCGGGACGGCTGGCGTGTGACGCCGACTGTCGACTGGATCTCCGGGCCTGCCGGGTGAGCGACTGCGGAAACGGGGCGCTCGAGGGCGACGAGGAGTGCGATGACGGCAACGGGGTCGCCGGCGACGGGTGCAGCCCGTCGTGCCAGTTGGAGGTCTGCGGCAACGGCGTGGTGGATCCGGGGGAGATGTGCGACGACGGCAACCTGCTGGATCGCGACGGCTGCCCCGCGGACTGTCTGCCCACCAGCCAGTGCGGCAACGGCCTGACCGAGCCCGAGTGGGGCGAGGAGTGCGACGACGGCAACCTGCTGACCCACGACGGCTGCTCCAGCGGGTGCACTGTCGAGAGCCTGACCTGGCGGGAGCCGCTGGAGACCTCGCCGCAGCCGGTGGGCATTGAGGGCGGCGCCCTGGTGCGCGACGAGGGGCGCGGCGTGGTGCTGCGCATCGGCGGCGGCAGCGGCGCTGCGGTGGACCTGTGGGAGCACGACGGCGCGGTGTGGTCTCCGCGGGCGGTCCCGCTGGCGCCGCCGCCGCGGCGGGACTTCGCCGCCGCCTACGACCGGCTGCGCGAGCGCGTGGTGCTGTTCGGGGGAGCGCTGGGTGGGCAGGCACGCAACGACACCTGGGAGTACGACGGCAATGACTGGGTGCTCGTCCCCACCGAGAACGACCCCTCGCCGCGGGCCGGGCACCGCATGGTGTTCGACGACGTTCGCGGCGTGCTGGTGCTGTTCGGGGGGCAGGATCCCCTGGGGTATCGCAGCGATACCTGGGAGTACGACGGCGTGGACTGGGAGCTGCGCGGTGAGCTCTCGGGGCCGCCTCCGCGGGCGGATCATGCGTTGGTCTCCGACGCGGGCCGCGGCGTGCTGGTGCTGTTCGGGGGGATGGGGGCCGAGGGGCTGCTCGGCGACACCTGGGAGTACGACGGCGAGCAGTGGATGGCGCGCGGCGCGGGCGCGAGCCCCGTCCCCCGTCGGGGCGCCCGGATGGCCTACTCCTCGCACCTGAACCTGTCGCTGCTGTTCGGGGGGGAGGGGGCCAATGGTCAGATCCGGCAGGATAGCTGGGCGCGGACCGGAACCCAGTGGGTCCCGCTTCACCCGCAGGTCTCTCCCCCGCCGCGCGCGGGCGCGGGGATCGCCTACGATTCTCACCGGGGTTGGTTCCTGCTGTTCGGGGGGGTGAGCGGCGCCACGGTGCTCACCGACACCTGGATCTATGGCTTCGATGGCTCCTGGCCCCACGAGAGCTGCGACAACGGCGCAGACGACGACGCCGACGGCGCGGTGGACTGCGCGGACCCCGACTGCGACGGCCGACCCTGCCTCCAGGGGGTCTGCCGCGGGCTGCAGTGCCGGTGACCCGGCGCTTTTTTTTCGACACCCTTCGATTTTTTCCGCAACCCCCACCGCGTCTGGCCGAACACCGTGGGCATCGGCGGTGTTTGTGTTTCCGTGCTCCGCCGGGGAGGTTGCGATGACGATGACGATGACGAGATGTACGAGACGACGGTTTTGCTTTGCTCGATTCTGGGGTGTGGCGGCCGTGGTGGCGGTTGCCGGCGGGTTGCCCGCCCGGGCCGGCTGCCACGCCGGCGACCCGCCCGACACCGAGGCCGCGCGGCACGCGGCGCGGCTGGAAGGCGCCTGGGTGGTGGCCAACGGCACCGAGCGGCTGGACTGTGGCGACGAGGTGACCGCGGCGCCCCTGCGCAGGCGGGTTTGGTTCGAGCGCACGGAGCGGGGCCATCTCCTGCGCTTGCAGGACGACTCCCTGTGCGAGCTCCGCTTTCGCGTGGACGCCAACGGGGCCCGCGTGGTGCCCGGCCAGTGGTGCGAGTCCTACGAATTCGACTCCCGCGGCGACTCTGGTGGCGACTCCGGTGGCGACTCTGGTGGCGACTCCGGTGGCGACTCCGGTGGCGACTCCGGTGGCGATGTTTCCCTGGTCCACCGCCGGGTGGTGCCCCACGCGTGGTCCATTCGCCCTCTGGAGCCGCGTGAAAGCGGCCTGTACCGGGAGGCCTACGAGCTGCGGGTGTACGAGATCCCGGCCAAGGGGCCGCCCCGCGAGTGTACGCTCATCGGGGCGGCGACCCTGGCTCCGCCCGATAGCCGGTAACCGGAAGCCGGAAGCCGGAAGCCGGAAGTCGGAAGTCGGAAGCCGGAAGCCGGTAACCGGAAGCCGGAAGCCGGTGGTCGGAAGCCGGAAGCCGGTGGTCGGAAGCCGGAAGCCGGAAGCCGGAAGCCGGTAGCCACCCCGATGGCCTGCGAGCTGCTACCGGCTCGATCCGGCGATCGTCTACAAATCCGTGGTCTCGTTGGGTCGGGGGTGACACACTCGTCCCATGCGTAATCTCGGCGGCACGCGGTCCTTTCTGGCGGCCGGCCACAAGCTGATCGCGGCGCGGGTCTCTTTGGTCTGGGTGCCCACCTGGGAGGAGGATCGGCTGCAGCGGCTGCTCGAGCAGCTCATCGCGGCGGTGTTCCCGGACCCGGTTCCGCTGTACGTCTGGACCCTGTCCGAGGGCCTGGTGGAGGGGACCGCCGCCTCCGGGGCCGGGGACGAGGCGGCGCCCCGGGCCGCTACCCCGGCGCGACGTCCCGAGTGCGCGGATCCGGAGGCGGCGCTGCGCGCGGTGCTGGAGGATCCGGCGCCGGCGCTGTATCTGTTCAAGGACCTGCACCGGGTGCTCGACCAGCCCCGGGTGGCGCGCCGGCTGCGGGACGCGCACCGGGCCCTGGACGCGTCCTACAGCACGATCTTCCTGTGCGGACCCGAGCTGAAGATCCCCACCGAGCTGAGCAAGCAGATCACCGTGCTGGAGCTGCCGCCGCCCGACGTGCACGACCTGGAGGCGCTGTTTTCCGAGGTGTGCGCCGAGGAGCCCGAGGTGCAGATCGCCCTCGGCGAGGAGCACGACGCGCTGCTGCGGGCCGCCCTGGGGCTCACCGAGGACGAGGCGCGGCTGGCCTTCCGCAAGCTCCTGCTCGGCCGCGAGCGCCTGGGGCCCGAGGTCATCCCGTCGCTGCTCGCCGAAAAGCGCACCCTGGTGCGCCGGGAGGGCGTGCTGGACTACGTGGAGCCGCGCGCCCGGCTGCAGGACGTGGGAGGGCTCGACAACCTCAAGGCGTGGCTGAGGCAGCGGCGCCGGATGCTGGATCAGGCCACGGGATCGACCGGGCCCACCGGGCAGGCCGGGCAGGCCGGGCAGGG